>NZ_FMXV01000040.1:0-51149 GCF_900104425.1 Pseudomonas sp. NFACC13-1
TCTCCCACGGTCCGTACTGGCTAGAGTCGGAATCGAGCTTTTAGTCCCGCCCACCCCTTCAAGTCTAAACATACAAGCGAGCTTGCTCGCGATGACGGCAGCACATCCAGCATGGATGCTGACTGACCCACCGCTATCGCGAGCAAGCTCGCTCCCACAGGAGGGCGTGCCGTGCCTGAAAGATTGAAGGCAGGCACAGCGCCTGGACAGTTTTTGTGGCGAACGTGAACCCTGGATTGTCTAGAACAAGCTTTGCACCTGTTCCAGCACCGCGCGGTTCATCTGGCCGGTGTGGGTGTGCAGGCTCACATAGCTTTGCAGCATGTCGAGCTTGGTATTGAGCAGGTCCCGGCGGGCCTGGAACAGCCGCTGCTGCGCATCAAGAATATCCACCGTGGAACGCACGCCACCCTGGAAGCCTTTTTCCGTCGACGCCAGTGCCCGCTGGTTGGACTCTACCGCCCGTTGCATGGCCTTGCTCTTGGTGAACCCGGCGACGACACCCAGGTAATCAGCCTCGATGTCCTCGGCCAGTTGCTGGCGCTGCACGTCGTAGTCGGACTGGGCACCCGCCAGTTGTGCTTCGGCCTTGGCCACCGAGGCGCGTACCGCCCCGCCGCGATACAGCGGAATGTCCAACTGCACGCCCACGTAATAGGTGTCCTGGCGCGGGTCGAGTTCCTGGTATTGACGGGTTTCCCGGCGGGTCAATTGAGTGGTCAACGACAGGGTTGGGTAATGCCCGGCGCGCTGACTGTCGGCCTGGGCTTCGGCGACTTTCACCGCCGCCAGCCGGGCGGCCAGCTCGGGGCTGGCCTGGCGGGCAATCGCCGTCCAGTACGGCAAGTCCTGCTCCGGCGGGATCGGGCTACCGGCGGCCAGTTCTTCGCGCATCGGCTGGATGTCATCGATGGGCACGCTGGCCCGCCCGGACAACGCTCGCAAGGCGGCCACGCGGCGCGCCTGGGCTTCAGCCTCCTGGGCTTGCACCAGGTCGAGCCGCGCCTGAGCCTCATCGATATCGGTAATCGCGCCCTGGCCACCCTCGTACAGTTTTTTGCTCTGGATGACCAAGCCATGGATGGCCGCCTTTTGCTGCTGGATCAGCTTGATCTCGTTCTCGGCCCGGGCGACGTCGAAATACCCCTTTGCCACCCGGTCATACAAGGTCTGGCCGGCCACGTCGAACACCTGGATACCCAGTTGCCCACGCGCCTTGCCTTCCTGGTACGCCGCCCAGCGGGCCTTGTCGTAGAGCGGCTGTTGCGCCGCCAGGGTGACGTTGTTCGCCTGGTAATCGTTGCTGTTGACGTAAGTGCTGTCGTCACCGCCGTCGGTTCGTCCACCGTAGCCGTAGCGCGAGGTCAGCGACACTTGCGGATAGAGGCCACCACGGCCGATGTCCTCTTCGTGGCGCGAAGCTTCAAAAGCATGGGCCGCCGACTGCACGGTCGGATCGTTGAGGCGCGAGGCATCGTAGGCGGCGGTGAGGCTCAGGCCCCCCTCGGCAGCCCATAGCGGATCGATCACCGCCCAACCGGTATACAGGCCCAGCAACACACGACAACGGTAGCGACAACGGTCGACCATGCTCATTCCTCCTTGAAGGCTGCCAGCAAGCGTTCGCGCAAAGGCTTCATCAGGTAATTCATCAAGGTGCGTTCGCCCGTCACCACCGTGACATCGGCGAGCATGCCGGGGCGCACCAGCAGGCCGGCGCTCTGCAACGCGACGACGGTATCGGCGGGAATCTCGACCTTGGCGGAGAAGTACGGTTGGTGCGTCTGCTCATTGATCAACTGATCCGCCGACACCGTCGTCACTGTGCCGGTGACCGTCGGTGTATCCACCCGTTGCAAGGCCGTGAAATGCACATGTACCGGCAGGCCTGGGCGCAGTTTGTTGGCCATCAGCGGCTCGAAACGAGCGGTGATCGCCATCGGCGCATCCAGCGGCACCACCTGCATCAGGGTCTGGCCGGCCTGCGCAACGCCGCCAACCGTATGAATGCTCACGTCCATGACCTGCCCGGCCACGGGCGCGCGGATCGCACCGTTGTCGACTTCAAACTGCAAGGCCCGGATCTGATCGGCATAACCGGCCGCCTCGGCCGAGACTTCGCTGAGCTGGGTTTCGGCATCGCGGCGGAACTCCTGCTGCGCCTGCAAGGCCTTGAGCCGGCTTTCGTTGATCGCCTGCCGGGTCCTGCCGACATCGCCCACCCCAGAAGCGATCTGCCCCGCCAACTGGGCCGCGTTGCGCTCGGCCTCGAACAGTTTGTTGCGCGGCACGTAGCCTTCCCGGGCCAGGTCACGCAGGCCTTCAAGCTCTTGCTGCTGGAAGCGCATCTGCGCGTCGTAGTTGCGCTTGACGCCTTCGTAGCCCAGCAGTTGCTGCTGCAATGCCGCGGCTTCGTGCTCGATGATCTGCAAGCGGCTGCCCAGCTCCGCACGGCGGGTGATGAACAACTGGCTCTGCAACGCCATGGCCGCCTTGACCCGTGGCTCGTCGGCACGCGCCAGCAGCTCCGCGGGCCATTGGATTTCGGCGCTGCCCAGGCGCTCGGCAATCAAGCGCGCCTCGACGCTGCGATCATTGAGCAGCTTGCCCAGGGTCACGTCCAGTTGCGACTGCGCCTGCACCGTGTTGAGTTGCACGAGCAATTGCCCCTGGGTAACGCGGTCGCCATCGCTGACCAGCAGCTTTTCCACCACCCCGCCGACCAGCGACTGCACCGCCTTGCGCTCCCCCGCCACCACCACGGTGCCGCTGCCCACCACGCCCTGGTCGAGTGGCGCCAGGCAAGCCCAAAGCAGGAAAGCACCCAGCGTCAGGACCAGGAACCCCACACCATAACGCGCCGCACGCCCGGCATCGGTCCTGGCGCTGGGCAGCGCCAGGGTGTTGCGCACGCTCAGCCCCTGCTCGCTGTAAGCGTGTGCCTCCGGGATCAGATCACGCATCTTTGCCAGCCTCCCTGACCGTGGCCGGTCGCGGCCCCGGCATCAATGCCTTGAGCACCCGGTCCCGAGGGCCGAACGCCTGTTGAGTCCCGTCCTTGAGCACCAGGATGTGATCGACCACCGCCAGCACACTGGGCCGGTGAGTGATCAACACCACGGTGCTGCCGGCCGCCTTGAGTGCACTAATCGCCTGGACCAGCGCCAACTCGCCGGCGTCATCGAGATTGGAGTTGGGCTCATCGAGCACGATCAGCGACGGCCGCCCATAGAGCGCGCGAGCCAGGCCCAGGCGTTGTTTTTGCCCACCGGATAAACCAAGTCCGCCGGGGCCCAGCGGCGTGTCGTAGCCCTTGGGAAACCTCAGGATCATTTCGTGGATGCCGGCATGCCGTCCGGCGGCGATGATTTTGTCGGCGTCCTGCTCACCGAAACGGGCGATGTTGTCGGCGACCGTGCCGTCGAATAACTCGATGTCCTGGGGCAAGTAGCCAAGGTGCGGCCCCAGGGCGTCGTGGGACCACTGGCTGATCTCGGCATCGTCCAGGCGCACCGACCCGCCCATGGCCGGCCAGACCCCGACCAGGGCCCGGGCCAGCGTCGATTTGCCACTGGCGCTGGGCCCGACCACGGCCAGCACGTCGCCCTTGGCGAGGCTGAAATTGATCCCGCGCAGGATCGGCTGCGAAGCACCCGGCGGGCCGACATACAACTGTTCCAGGCGCACCGCGCCGCTGGGCGGTGGCAACGGCATGCGCAGGCGTTCACGCGGGTGCTGGGCCAGCAATTGGCTCAGGCGCTGATAGCTCTGGCGCCCGGCGTTGAATTGCTTCCACGAGCCGATGGCGATTTCCACGGGCGCCAGGGCTCGCCCGAGCAGCAGCGACATCGCAATCATCATGCCCGCCGACAGTTGGCCTTCGAGCACCAGCAAGGCCCCCAGCCCCAAGGCCAGGGACTGCCCGGAGATCCGCACGAAACGCGTCGCCGAAGTGATGCGCGCGCCGCGGTCGCTGGCGTGGGCCTGGGCGGCAATGATGCGTTGCTGCAACAGGCTCCAGCGCTGGCGCAACGGCCCGAGCATGCCCAGGGCCTGGATGACTTCAGCGTTGTGCAGCGTGCTGTTGACATAGATCGACGACTGCACCCCCAAGCGATTGGCTTCGCCCAGGCGCGTGCGCGTGGCCAGTTCGCCCCACAGCGCCAAGCCGATCAGCACCAGGGCGAGCACCAGCGTCAGCACGCCGAACCAAGGATGAAAGATGAACGCCACCAACAGGAAGATCGGCAGCCAGGGGGCGTCGAGCAATGCGATCAGGCCCTGCCCAGTGATCAACTGGCGCAACGTCGCCAGGTCGCTGAGCACCTGCGCCGGGTTGGCGTTGTGTTCGCGCAGGCTGCGGGCGAAAGCCGCGTCGAAGACCCGCTCGCCCAAGGCATCGTCGAGCCCCGCGCTCATACGGATCATCACCTCACCGCGCACCCACTCGATCAAGGCACTGAACATGAACAGTCCCAGGGCCATCAAGGTGAGCATGAACAAGGTGGTTTCGTTGCGGCTGGTCAGGACCCGGTCGTAGACCTGCATCATGTACAGCGACGGCACCAGCACCAGCAGATTGATCACGCCACTGAACAACGCCAGCGCCCAGAACACCCGGCGGTAGCTCAGTAAGGCAGCATCGATGTCATGACGCGGATCGAGTAGAAACCCCATGGGAAATCGCCTGCAAAAGAAATTGTCGGTCTAGGACGCAATCCATCGCGAGGCTCTTTTCATCGAGAGAGCTCGAGAAAAAACTATCTAGCTGATGTGCCGATACCAGGGACGATCCTCATCCCTACAGGCGCCAATTACTGACAACGCGACCGCCGGTTAGTGCCGGTTCGCAAGGTTGGATTTGCAAGTGGGTGACAGGCGGAAGGGCCGCGCTTCAAGACTGAGGTTTTTGCGTCTTGAATGGGCTGAAAAGGCGGTTTTGTTGACGCCAGTAACGTGGCGTCAACAGGGCAAAAACGTGAGGCTAGCCGAGGGAAGCCACACGCTCAGGCTGGGGCGAATGCCGCGACGTCGCCAGACCGATGAAGGAAATGACCAGTGCCAGGCCCAAGGTCGTGCTGACCTCGCTGCGATGCTCGGGGGTGATCATCATGACCGCCAGCGCCGCCGAGATGAACACGATGACCAACCAGGTCAGCCAAGGGAACAGCCACATGCGAAAAGGCAGCTCGATGTTCTGCCGTTGCATCATTCGGCGCATGCGCAGTTGCGAGATGGCGATCACCAGGTACACCAGCAAGGCGATGGCGCCGGAGCTGGCGAGCAGGAACTGGAACAGGCCGGCGGGCATGAAATAGCTGAATAAAGTGACACCCGCGCCCAACACGGTGCTGGCAATCACCGCCGACCGTGGCACGCCGGCCGAGGACGTGACCTTCAAGGCCTTTGGCGCATCGCCACGGCGCCCCAGGGAATACAACATCCGCGAGGCGATGTAGATCGAAGAATTCATGCAACTGGCCACGGCGATCAGCACCACCACGTCCACCAGGAATTTGGCGTGGGGAATGTTCATCAGTTCCAGGGCCCGCTGGTAGGAACCGACTGAAGCCAGGAGCGGATCGTTCCAAGGCACCACGGAAATGACCACGAAGATCGACAGCAGGTAGAACACACCGATACGCCAGATCACCGAACGGGTGGCCTTGGCGATGTTCTGCGCAGGGTTATCGGATTCGGCGGCGGCGATCGTCACCGCCTCCGTACCGATGAAGCTGAACATGATGGTGATGAACGCACCCACCACCGCCGACAGGCCGTTGGGGGCGAACCCGCCATGCTCCTCCATCAACCGACTCAGGCCACTGGCTTCACGCTCGGGAATCCAGCCCATCAGCACCGCGAAACCCAGGGAGATGAAGCCGATGATCGCCACGACCTTGGCCATGGCGAACCAGAACTCGAACTCACCGTATTTCGACACGCTGAACAGATTCGTCACGGCCAGCAGCACGATCGACACCGAGGCAAACAGCCAGGCATCGACGGCGGGAAACCATTGGTTGAGTACATGACCGGCGGCCAACGCTTCGATGGGAATCACCAGCACCCAGAACCACCAGTAGAGCCAACCGATGGTGAAGCCTGCCCAGCGCCCGATGGCCTGATCGGCATAGGTGGAGAAGGAGCCGGTGTCCGGATTGGCGACCGCCATCTCACCCAGCATGCGCATGACCAGGACCACCAACAGCCCGGAAAACAGATAGGCCAGCATGACGGCCGGGCCGGCGGCGGCAATGGCGTGGCCCGATCCCACGAACAGACCCGCGCCGATGATTCCGGCGATGGACAGCATGGTGACGTGACGAGGCTTGAAGCCCTGTGCCAGATGGCCGTTCGAGTCCTTGAAGCTGGGGCTGGTCATTTTCTTATTCTCTTGTGATCGAACATTGAGACGCGCGCAGGGACAGTCGGTGTTGCTGGTTTCCCGCCCCTCCTGGAAGCGGCACCGGTTGGCTGTGTTGATCCACCTTGGGCGAACGTGCGCACTCGCGGTGAAAAGTCGCGCCACGTTACCCGCCTTCCCTCTCGAGTCAGTTACCTGAACGCGCCATCTCTGTGCCTGATTTCACCACGCGGAGACATGGCGTTTTGCCTCTTGCCAGGCGTCTGGACCGTGGCATTCAGCTAAGTCGCCGAAGAGCGGCAACGAAATAAACCCTTTAAAAACTTTACTGGGTTAAGTATTTTGCATGCCTATGCCCGGCCTGTCGCGAACCGCAAACCCACAGGATTGGTGTGCCAAGGCCTTCAACCTCTTCCTTACGACAAGGACCCTCCCGTGAGCGGACTGCGTGAACGTCAAAAAGCCGAACGCCGGCAAGCCATCAGCAAGGCGGCGGTCGAACTGTTCGAGCGCCAGGGTTTCCAGAACACCACCATCGAACAGATCGCCAGCCAGGCCGGCGTATCGGCTCCCACGGTGTTCAAGTACTTCGGCAACAAGCAGGAGATCATCCTGGAAATCCTGCACGACGCCGACCAGCGTGCGCTCACGGACACCCGCAGCCGGATGCCTGAAATCGAGGACCCGGTCCAAGCGCTGTGTTATCTGGAGCGGCTGTTGACCGGTTACGCGCTGGAGGTCATGCACCCGAGCCTGTGGCGCGAGTTGCTGCCGCTGATCCTGTTCGGTGGCGATAACGGGCTGCCCGAGGGGTATCGCGCCATGAACGATGCGCTCAGGGCCGAAATCAGTGGGCTGATCAGGGAATTGCAACAGGCCGGCAAATTACGCGCCGACCTGGACGTCGACCTCGCCGCGTTCCTGTTGAACGACTATTCGCACTTACAGCTGTTCAGGCTGGTCAACCAGGAACAACCGGATATCGAGGCACACTCCACCCAGGTCCGGCGGATCACCGAATTGCTCTTCCTGGGCATGCGCGCCTGAGGGCATCACCCACCGATACGGACCCGGCGCCGCAGCGCCGGGTCGCGCTGATCAGTGATGGGTCTTGATGCCGATCCAGGTGCGGGTGCGGATCCGCTCCACGGCGGCCGGCACCGGCTCCAGGGCGAACAGGGTCTTGCGTGCCTCGTCCGGCACATACATGGCGGGGTTGTTGCGAATGTCGGCATTGACCAACGCCGTGGCGTCCTTGTTCGGGTTGGGGTAACCGATCTTGTTGCTGATTCGTGCGATGACATCCGGACGCAAGATGTAATTGATGAACGCATAGGCTTCCTTGGCATGAGGGGCGTTGGCGGGGACCATCATCACGTCCGACCACATCGGCGCACCTTCCTTGGGCAGCGCCATCTCCACCTTGACCCCCTTCCCTGCGTCTTCGGCCAGTCGCTTGGCCAGGGCCACCCCTCCGGACCAACCCACCCCTACGCAGATCTCACCGTTGGCCAGGTCCATGCCATAGCGTGACGAATTGAAGTAGGTGATGTAAGGCCGGACCTTGAGCATGGCCGCCTGCGCCTTTGCGTAGTCCTCACGTTTCTGGCTGTTGGGGTCCAGCCCTTCGTAGTGCAAGGCAATGGGCACGATCTCGTTGGCGGCGTCCAGCAGACCGACGCCACAACTGGCCAGCTTGGCCATGTTCTCTTCCTTGAAAAGGATGTCCCAGGTGTTCATCTGCACATCGGCACCCAATACCTGGCGCACCTTGTCGACGTTGTAGCCGATCAGGGTCGTGCCCCACAGGTACGGCGCTGCATAGCGGTTGCCCGGATCGCCCACCGCCTCCAGGGACTTCATGAACTCGGGGTCCAGGTGCTGCCAGTTCGGCAACTGGCTGCGGTCCAGGGGTTCGACGGCGCCGGCGGCAATCAGGTGACTGACGTTGGTGCTGCTCGGGTAGACCACGTCATACCCGGAGTTGCCGGTCAGCAGCTTGGACTCCAATGTCTCGACACTGTCGAAGACGTCATAGATGGGACGGATGCCGGTTTCCTCTTCGAAACTCTTGAGGATTTCAGGCGGCAGGTACTCGATCCAGTTGTAGATCCGCACTGTCCGCTCTTCGGCCAGGCTCGCGCCACTGACCAGCATCGAAACGACAGCGCCCAGCAAGGTGTTGCGCAAAAGCATGTTCATGATCAAACACTCCAGCGCGGCCGCGAAGGCTCGCGGCACTTAATAGCGGTAGGTGAAGTAGAGTTCCAGCGCGCTGAATTTCCGGTCGTCGCCAAAGACCTGTTTGGCCGCCGCCATGGGCTTGACCCAATTATACGACAGCGAGGTGGACAACGATTTCGACGGCGCCCAATCCAGGAAGACGACACTCTCGTCGGCAAAACGCCGGTCGCTGACGGCGGTGCCCATGTAGTTTTTTTCGTCGAGCCAGAACTGGTAGTGGATCGCACCGAGGGTGAGGGTTTCATTGAGGTGGGTCTTGAGGGAGAACTGCTGGACGTTTTCGTTGCTGTTGAACATCAAGTAGTTGCCGACGACATCGCCGATCAGCCAGGTGCTCCAGTCGACGAAGCCCTTGCTCAACGGATCCCAGGCTTTCTGTCGGTTGTCGGTGAGGTTGTCGTCGCCGGAAAAACTCGCATAACGGTAGCCAATCACCGGGGTCAACGGCAGCGTGCCGAAGGTGTAGTCCGCCTGGCCGTACCAGGCATTGGCGTCGTAGTCCACGCCTTCGCCGCTCCCCCTTTCCAGGGCATATTCGGCATTGAGGGTCAGGTCCGGGATAGCCGGAAGCCTGGCGTTCAAGGCCCTGACGTTATACACCAACATGCCATCGCGGCGACGCGGCAAGGTACTGCCCTTGGGCCCCATGGCCTTGACCTTCAATGCGGTGGCGCCCAGCGTCACCTGGTCGTCGAGGTTGTAGTCCAGGTTCACGCCGCTCATGCGAAAGTCCCCCAGGTCGCTGTCCGTCCCCAGGCTGAAGCCTTGGACTTTCAATGCGTCATGGTCCCAGGCGACCACCGCCGAATCCTTGAAGGCGGTGCGCGGGGCGAGCCAATAGGCGCCGTCGTTCAACTGGTCGAGGTTGCCATCCATCACGATGAAACCGTTGCCGATCATGTAATTCTGGCGACCGCCCGTGACCGTCCACTCCCCGGCGCGGAAACCGCCATAGAACTCTTCGGTCGACACCTTGCCGTCGGAACGGCGGGTGAAGCCACCGGCATCGCCATCACCGAAGGTGGTCGCCCCGACCAGGGAGCCGCCGGCCAGCAGGCTGAAATCCGGCTGCACGGCATACTCCAACTTGACGCCCGGCTTGACGTAGAACTCCTGCCAGTCGATTTTCGTGCCGCGATTCTTGCCGCTGCGCATGTCCACCACGCCGCCGCCAAAGTTGACGTTGCGGGTGGACAGGACCGCGCCACCGGCCGTTAAGTTGACCTCGCCCTTGAGGTTGCCCTCCTCGAAGGAGTAGCCCGCCCAGGCAGCCTGGGCGGTCAGGGGTAACCCGAGCACGAGGAACGTTCGGGACAAACGCATCATGGAAACCATATGGAGCTCCTGTTGATTATTGTTGTTACAGGGCAGTGAATGGCGGCGCAAACCCGCGCCAACACCTGGCTGGGCCGGGTGAGCGGAACGAAACTCTTGTGTTTATCGGATGAAGTCAGGGCGTCAGTTGCGCCGCGATGGCACGCAGCATGCGCACGCTGTCGCCGTCGAAGGGGCTGACGGCTTCGTCCAGGGACGACTGCTTGACGATCACCACGCCGGACGGTTTGTCGATGAACAGGTATTGGCCATGGATGCCACCGGCCATGAGCGCCTGGCTGTGGTCGTTGAAGACATACCACTGGCTGCGGTAGGACGCGCCAGGGGTCCAGCTCGAAAAGTCGGCGCAGGCGGCATAGATGGCGGGGTCGGCTCCAGCGGCGATACCGGCGAGCGCCTCGGCCGAGAGCAGTTGTCGCCCCTGCTGGCGGCCATCGTTGGCCAGCAGGCGGCCGAAGCGCGCCATGTCACGCAAGGTCGCACTGAACCCGGCACCGGCCACGCTGCGGCCCCAGGGATCCGCCAGAAAGTAGCCATCACGTTCACAGCCCAACTGGCTCCAGACCTCCTGCAGCAACTGATGACAGGCCTTGCCAGACGCCCGCTCCATGACCCAGGCCAGCGCCTCGGTGGTGGCCGTCACGTAATGGAAAAAACCGCCGTGGTTGCCGCGCTTTCTCAATGACGGCAAGTACTGGTACAGGGATTCGAACGTCGTGTACTGCGCTGGCGCCGGCTGGAAACCGCAGGCGTAGCCGTATTGGGAACTCTCTGAATCCGGGTCCTCGTAGACCTCGCTGTAATCGACGGCCACGGCCATGTCGAACAGCTGGCGCACGGTCGCATCGCCGAACGCGCTGCCCGTCAGTTCCGGTACGTAATGGGCGGCCGTCAGCGTCGGATCCAGCAAGCCTTCGCAGACCAGTTGCTCGCCCAGGGCACCGATCAGCGACTTGGTCACCGAAAACATGATGTGCCGGTCCTGGGGGCACTGGCCGTTGAAGTAGCGCTCGAACAGCACGGTGTCGCCCTTGAGGACCAGGAACCCATCGGTCTGGCTGGCGATCAGGTGGTCGATCACGCTGATGCTCAAGCCACACTCGCTGTCGAAGTGCAGCTCATCCAGTGGCTGGAGCGCCTGCTTGAACGCGCTGACCGGTCCGGTGCCGGCCCGCACATCGATGGAAGGACGCAAGCGCGCCAGGTTGCGAAAGCCCCATTGGTTGTACGGCGGGCTCATCCAGTTGTGCCAGGTGACGCGGCGCTGGGGTTCGGCGGGGAAGCCTTGCATGAACGAAGGCGCCAGGCGTGCGTCGGAGGGCGATTCGTGAGTCTCGACGTAGAGACTGGCCAGTGAAGGCACGGTGTTCTGATTCATTGGGTTGCCCCTGCGAAATGACTCTGCGTGAAAGCAGATGCAGGAGAATAATTACTCGATGTAATTTTTTAGTCAATAAAACTTTTTACCGACATTCCTTGATGATCTGGATCCCGTGACCACCATGCTTGTGGAAGCAGGCTTGGTCCTTACCGTCGGCCCAGTCCTAAGCAAATAACTTAAAGTTATTTATTATCATTTTTTTAGATCATTTAGATTAAGCCTTAAGCCCAAAGGCTTCCCGCGGTGATGCCATCAAGGAACGTTGGCACTCACCCACCTTCCGTCACGGCAATCTCATTAGCGGGCCACCGTCATGCAGCTTCTTACGCTACCTCCCTCCCCCGGCCTGGCCACCTCGATTCGTGCCACGGCCCAGGTCTTCGAAGACCCCACCTCCCGCGCCTTGCTGGAACACCTGCAACAAGTAGCGCCCAGTGATGCCAGCGTATTGATCATCGGCCAGACCGGCACCGGCAAGGAACTGGTGGCGCGCCACGTGCACAACCTCAGCGCCCGTCGCCACAAGCCGTTCGTTGCGGTCAACTGCGGGGCGTTTTCCGAGACCCTGGTGGAGGCCGAGTTGTTCGGCCATGAAAAAGGCGCCTTTACCGGTGCGTTGACGGCCAAGGCCGGCTGGTTCGAGGAAGCCGATGGCGGCACCCTGTTCCTCGATGAAATCGGTGATTTGCCGCTGCCGATCCAGGTCAAGTTGCTCCGGGTATTGCAGGAGCGCGAAGTGGTTCGACTCGGTTCGCGCAAGAGCATCAAGATCGATGTGCGTGTATTGGCGGCCACCAACGTACAGCTGGAAAAGGCCATCAATGCCGGGCACTTTCGCGAAGACCTCTATTACCGCCTGAACGTGGTCAGTCTGGCGCTCAAGCCGCTGCGCGAACGTCCCGGCGACATCCTGCCGCTGATACGCCACTTCATCGCGCAGTACAGCCACAGGCTCGGTCACGGCGAGGTGACGCTGGATGCTCAGGCGCAACGCAAGTTGCTCGACTATTCCTGGCCGGGGAACATCCGCGAACTGGAAAACGTCATCCATCACACGCTGCTGATTTGCCGCAACAAAGTCATTGGTGTGCAGGACCTGCACCTGTCGAACTTTCGTATCGAGCGCCAGGACACCCCACCGCCAACAGCCCCTCAAAGTGCGGAGGCGCTCTTGCAGAAAGCCTTCGAGAAACTGCTCGAGCAGGAGCATGGCGATGTGTATGAAAAGGTCGAGGCCGAGTTGTTACGCACCGCCTACCGATACGCCAATTGCAATCAGGTCCATACCGCCAGCCTGCTGGGCCTGAGTCGCAACGTCACCCGCACGTTGTTGATCAGGATTGGCGAACTGGTGGTCAACAAACGCCGTCCCACGCTCAGTACGCGGGACGGCCAGGTGGTCAATCTTTCAACCTGAGCCCACACCTGCTTGCCCCCTCTGAGCTGTGTAGGAGCTGTCGAGCGAAGCGAGGCTGCGATCTTCCCCCAGACAATTGAATCTCAAACGAAAGATCAAAAGATCGCAGGCTTCGCCAGCTCCTACAGCCGAACGGGAACAAGCTCCGCTCGACAGCCCCTCGTCCGCGCGCCCAGGTAGAAGTCCTGGAGATCGCTGCGGGCCGCCAGTTCTTCGGCGCTGCCTTCGCTGACCACCCGACCGCTTTCCAACACATAGCCATGGTGGGCGTAACGCAGGGCGACATTGATGTTCTGCTCGGCGATCAAGAAGCTCACACCATCGCGCTGATTGAGTTGCCGGACGATCTCGAAGATTTCCTCGACGATCTGCGGCGCCAGGCCCATCGACGGTTCGTCCAGCAAGACCAGTTGCGGCCTGGCCATCAGCGCGCGGCCTATGGCGATCATCTGTTGCTCGCCGCCCGAGGTGTAGCCGGCCAGGCTTTTGCGCCGCAGTTTCAGGCGAGGGAAATGGCCATAGACCAATTCCAGGCCAGCCAGCAACTGGCGCCGCGGCACCTGGCGCGCCAGGGCACCGGCCAGAAGGTTTTCCTCCACGGTCAACTGGGCAAAGCAATGCCGACCTTCCAGCACTTGCACCAGGCCGCTCGTCGCCAAGGTGTGAGGGGCGCTGCGGGTCACGTCTTGCCCCTGGTAGACGATCCGCCCCCGTACCACCTCGCCCCGCTCGGCGCGCACCAGGTTGGAGGCCGCCTTCAGCGTGGTGCTTTTACCCGCGCCGTTGGCGCCCAGCAGCACCACGACCTGCCCTTTTTTCACCTCCAGCGACACACTGCGCACCGCCAGGATGGTCTGTTCGTAGAGCACTTCAATATCGTCGATCTGCAGGATCGGCACATTAGTCGCCATGCTGTTTCGCCTTTTCAGACAGCGACCGGACGCGTGCGCCCGGTTGCCGCGATGCCTCAGGATTCCTTGCTGCAATCACGCGGGGTAATGCCTTTTTCCCGGGCGTACTGGTGCGAAGACGCTTCGATGATCGGCCGCAACAGGGCGCGGTCGGCCTGCACCCAGTCACTGATCAGCTTCCACTGGGTACCGTCCCATTGCTGGAAGCGCACCGCACCACCGCCTTCATGGTCCGAGCAGGACAACTGCAACGGCTGCACCAGGCCCAACGCCCCCAGTTCCTTGAGCCGGGCGTCGTCGAGCTTGAGGTTCTCGAACCCCCAACGCACCTGCTCACCCGTCAGGGGTTGCTTGCCGAATTTCTGCTGGGCAATGCGCAGCGCTTCTACGTTGAGGATGCCGTTGACCACGCCGAGGTTGTAGTACACGGTGCCGAACCGCTTGGGGTCGGCCAGGTCGCCATGGCCGGCGTCGACCACTTGCTGCTTGATGCCCTGCAACACCGGGAAATCAGTACCTGAAGGGTGCGTGGTGATGGCGATGAAGCCCTTGGCCGCGGCACCGGCCGGCGCGGCGTCATCTTCGGAGTTGCTCCAGATGTTGCCGATGATGTGGTCGGCCGGGAAACCGACTTTCTGCGCGGTTTTCAGCGCCACCGGGTTCATCACCCCCCAACCGCGCAGGATCACCCAATCGGGTTTTTCCCGGCGGATATTCAGCCATTGCGACTGCTGCTCGTTGCCTGGGTGCGGCACCTCCAGCAAGGTCAGCGCCAAACCGTATTTGTCGGCCAGGGTTTGCAAGACTTCATTGGTTTCCTTGCCATAGGGCGAACCGTGATACAGGGTGACGATCTTCAAGCCCTTGAGCTTGTCCAACCCGCCGGCGCGCTGGCCGATGTAATTGATGATCGCCGAGACCTCGGAATACGGGTTCAACTGCAACGGGAAAACGTAGGGGAACACGCTGCCATCGGTGGAATCCGTACGCCCATGGTTGATGGTGATCAGCGGCAGTTTGTCGGCTGTCGAGCGCTCCAGCGTGGCGTAGGCGATGCCCACCGACAGCGGATTGGTGGCAGCCGCCGGCGTGCCGTTCAAGCCTTTCTTCAGGCGCTCGTAGCACTCCACGCCTTTCTCGACCACGTATTCGGTCTCGCACTCGCTCCAGGTCAGCTTGACGCCGTTCACGCCGCCATTGGCGTTGACGTACTTGAGATAATCGATGAAGCCGCCGAAAAAGCCGGTGCCGCCGGCGGCATAAGGGCCGACGCGGTAGCTTTGCAGCGGGAAGTATTGCTCGTTGTCCGCCTGGACGGTGAACGCCGCGACGGTGAGGCTCAGGGCCAGTGCCAGGCTGCTGGCGAATGATCGTTTGAACATCGAATTTTCCTTGTTATGAAGCCATGGATAAGCCAACAAAATGGAACTGCAAACCCGCGTTGTGCGGTTCGCTCAGTAGCGCAACGGCCACAGCCGTGCGCGCTGGCGAAATCTCTGCCAGAGGCGCGCAAGGCCCTCTGGCTCCTTGATCAGGAACAGGATGATCAGGGCGCCGAATATCATCTTCTGCAGGTTCTCCACCTGGCCGGCGTCCACCAGCCCGCCGGGCAGCAGCGACACCAGGTTCGAAAGCAACACCGGAAACAGCACGATGAAAGCCGCGCCGAGGAAGTTGCCCAGCAGGCTGCCGAGGCCGCCGATAATGATGATGAACAGGATCTGGAACGAGCGGTTCAGATCGAAGCCGTGGGGCTCCACGGTGCCCAGGTAAGCGAAGGCCCACAGGGCACCGGCCACTCCGAGGAAAAACCCACTGATGGCGAACGCCAGCAGCTTGGTCTTCGCCAGGGGAATACCGATGATCGCAGCGGCGGTGTCCATGTCGCGCACCGCCATCCAGTTGCGCCCCAACTCGCTGCGCACCAGGTTCTTGCCCAGCCAGAACAGCGCTACCACCACACTCAGGGTCAACAGATAGCGGCCGGCCGGCGCGTCGAGGTTCACCCCGAAGACTTCCAGGCGCGGCGCACTGATCACGCCCGAGGCGCTGTTGTTGGAAAACCAGCTGAACCGGGTCAACGCCCAGGTCACGAAGAACTGCGCCGCCAGGGTCGAGACCAGCAGGTAGAAGCCTTTGATGCGCAGGCTCGGCAGGCCGAACAGCACCGCCACCAGCGCCGCCGTCAACCCGCCCAGGGCGATACTGGCCAACAACGGCAAGCCGGCGACCCGTATTTCAAGGTTGTAGGTGGCGAAGGCTCCCACCGCCATGAACGCCGCCGAACCGAGGGACAGTTGCCCGGCATAACCGGTGAGCAAATTGAGCCCCAACCCGGCCAGGGACAGCACCAGGAACGGAATCAGGATCGCGCTGAACCAGTAGTCATTGCCCAGCCAGGGCACCACGACGAAGGCGAACAGCAGCAAGGCGGCCAGCCCGTGACGGTCCTGGCGCAGGGCGAAGACCCGGCGGTCCTGGGCATAGCGGGTGTTGAACTGGCCTGCTTCTCGATAAAACATGAGTGTTCTCCCTAAACCCGTTCGATGGCCCGTTCGCCAAACAACCCCGCCGGACGCACCAGCAGAAACAACAGCGCCAGCACGTAGGGGAACCAGTTCTCGATGCCACTGCCGATGAAGGGCCCGAGGTAAACCTCCGCCAGCTTCTCCGAAGCCCCGATGATCAGGCCACCGACAATCGCCCCGCTGATGGAGGTGAACCCACCGATGATCAGCACCGGCAAGGCCTTGAGCACCACCAGCGAGAGCGAGAACTGCACGCCCAGGCGAGCGCCCCAGAGCAGGCCGGCGACCAGCCCGACAAACCCCGCCACTGCCCACACCACCACCCAGACCCGCTGCAAACGAATGCCCACGGCCAACGCCGCCAGCGGGTCATCGGCCACCGCCCGCAACGACAATCCGAGCCGGGTCTTGTTGAACAGCCAGGACAACAGCAGCACCAGGAACGCCGCGGTCATTGCGGCAAAAATGTCGAACTGCGACAACAACATCCCACCCAACTCCAGCGGCTCATCGCTGATACCCAGTTCCAGGCCATGCACCTGGGCGCCCCACAGTGCCTGGGCGAAACCTTCGATGACGTAGGACAGCCCGAGGGTGGCCATGAACAGCGTGATCGGCGAACGGTTGACCAAGGGCCGCAGCACCACCCGCTCCACCGCCACCGCGATCAGCACCATGGCCGCCAGGCTGAAGACGAACGCCAGCCAGAACGGCACACCGCGCTCCACCAGGCTGACGAAGGTCAGCGCCGAGAACAGCACCATCGCACCCTGGGCAAAATTGAACACCCCGGAGGCCTTGTAGATCAGCACGAAACCGATGGCCACCAAGGCGTACATCACCCCCGCCAGCAACCCGCCAATCAATACTTCAAAGAAAAATTCCATCGCCGCTCCTATTCTGCGGACGCAACTTGCCTGCCCTCCCTGGCGGGAAGGCGTCGAATATCCGGTATCAGTGGCGAGTGCCCAGGTAGGCCGAAATGACCTCGGGGTTCTGCCGTACATCTTCAGGTGAGCCGTCGCCGATCTTGCGACCGTAATCGAGCACCACCACGTGGTCGCTGATGTCCATGACCACGCCGATATCGTGCTCGATCAACACCACCGTCGTGCCCAGCTCACGGTTGATGTCGACGATAAAGCGGCTCATCTGCTGCTTCTCGTCGGCGTTCATTCCGGCCATGGGCTCGTCCAGCAGCAACAGCCGAGGCTCCGCCGCCAGCGCGCGGGCCAGCTCCACCCGTTTCTGCAAGCCATAGGGCAGCGTGCCCACCAGGACGTCGCGCCAAGGCTGCAAATGCAGGAACGCGATGACACGCTCGGCCGCTTCGCGCTGACGGTCATCCTCGGCCCGGGCGCGACCGATGCGCAGCGCCTGTTCGATCCAGGTACTGCGGCGCTTGAGGTTGCGTCCGGTGAGCACGTTGTCGAGCACGCTCATGCCCTTGAACAGCGCGATGTTCTGGAATGTCCGGGCAATGCCGCGGACCGCCACGTCGTGGGGGCGCATCCGGCGCCGCTCCTGTCGATCAAAACGGATGTGCCCGTCCTGGGCCTGGTACACGCCGCTGATGACGTTCAGCAGCGAACTCTTGCCGGCGCCGTTGGGGCCGATCAAGGCGCAGATCTCACCGGCGGCGACGCGAAAGCTGATGTCCGTGACGGCTTTGACGCCTTTGAATGACAGCGAAATATGCTCCAGCTCCAGCAAATGCGTGATGGCCGTCTGGGTCATGGGGCGTCTCCTCTCAGGCCAGTTGCGACTGGAGACCCGTCCAGTCATCGGTGGTGTGCTGCACCAGGTTCGGCGGCGCTTGCCAGTGGGCCCCGTCGTCCCACTGGCGAACCGCGATCCCCAATGCCTGGAAAAATGCCTGGGTTTCGGGCGCCAAGGCATCGCCCACCAGCAGCGGCGCGCGGGTCCGGGAAAACCCCAACACGTCGCGCAACGGCCGGCGAACCAGCCAGTCCCCCAGGTGCCGTTGCAACAGCCCCGGCTGCGCTGCCAATGCCCAGTCCACCAGCCCGCGCGACCAACCGCCCGGTTCCGGCAAACGTTCCAGCGCATAGCGGTGCAAACGCTCGTAGGTTTCCCGCGTCCCGGCCACCAGCGTCGGGCCCAGCTCGCGACGGTCGCGATCACGGGTCGCCAGGTTCTCAGGGAAGTTCAGGCGAAAACCGGCCATCAGCCAGGGCGCCAGCAGATAGCGAGCTTGCCCGCCCGAGGCGAACGCCCGTGCGGCCAATGCCTCTTCCTGCCGGCCCAGCCCTTCGCGCGCCAACAACCGCTGCCCCTCATGCAACAGTTCGGCGTGGCTGACGCGTTGCTCCTCCATCGCCCGTCCACTTCCGCGATAAAAAATAAAGGCCGTCTGCAGCACTTGCCCTTGCGGGGCCAGGTCAACGATTGACCGCTCGGCAGCCAACGCGGCGTAATCCAGCGCTTGCGCAAATGGCGCCGAATCCGACAGGCCACGCTTATCGAGGTAGACCCACACCCCCACGGCCACCTGCGCCGCACGCAGACGCAGCATTTCTTCCACGCCTTCGACCAGGACGAAATCCGGCTGCAGCGTGGCGAGCCGTTGCACTTGTTCGGCCGCCGTCTCCAGCGGGTCGAACAGACTCGCCACGCCGCCCAGCCATTGCGCGGCCAAGGCGGCGAGCAACGCCTGCGGCCTGGGTCGACTGATGATCGTCAGGGTCGCGCCCGCCGCAAAACCGCGGGCTTGCAGGGCACTGGCGAAACGGCGCACCTCATCGGCTACGTGCGCCCAGGTCCGCTCCTGCCAGACACCCAGGTGCTTGTGGCGCAGCGCGACGTCCGTGCCATGCTCCAGCGCCTGGCGCTGCAACCACTGGGGCAAGCTGGCCGGGACCGCGTCGAGGGTGTCGGTGAACGTGCCCATGCTGCCTCCCGCGCCTAAGCGACCGCCGCTGTTTTGGCTGCCACTTTGCGCTGCTCAAGCTCACGCACCAGCGGCAGGACCTTACGACCGAAATACTCGACTTCTTCCTGGAAGTGCAGGAAACCGGCGAGCACCAGATCCACGCCTACCGCCTTGAGCGCGACGATGCGTTCGGCGATCTGCTGCGGCGTGCCGATCAGGTTGGTCTTGAAGCCATCGTTGTATTGCACCAGGTCCTCGAAGCTGGACTTGGCCCAGTTGCCCTCGCCTTCCGGGCTGGACTTGCCGGCCTGCTTCGCCGCATCGCCAAAGGCATTGACGGCCTCGGGATCGGCCTGGTCGATGATCTGGGCGAGGACCGCACGCGCCTCTTCTTCCGTGTCGCGGGCAATGACAAAGGCGTTAACGCCGACCTTGACCTTGTGGTTGTTGGCCGCGGCTTTCGCCTGGAGGTCATCGATCTGCGCCTTGACGCCTTCCACGGTATTGCCGTTGGTGAAGTACCAGTCCGATACCCGGGCGGCCATGTCCCGAGCCGCACGTGAGCTGCCGCCCTGGAAGATCTCCGGGTGCTGCTGCAGTGGCTTTGGCTTGAGGGTGTAGTCGTGGAAGCGGTAGAAATCACCGCGCAAGGTGAAATTGTCGGTGGTCCAGATGCCCTTGAGCGCGGTGATGAACTCTTCGGAACGGCGATAGCGCTCATCGTGCTCCAGCCACGGCTCGCCAATGGCGGTGAACTCGCCCTTGAACCAGCCCGACACGATGTTGACCGCCACACGGCCGCCCGTCAGGTGGTCGATGGTTGCGATCTGCTTGGCCAACACCGAGGGCGTCCACGGCCCCGGCAACACTGCGGCGATGACTTTCAGGCGCGTGGTGGCGGCCAGCAAGGCATGACTGAACGCGACGGACTCGTGCTGGTATTCAGCCCCATAGCCGGCGGTAAAGCGCACTTGCGACAGGGCGTAGTCGAAGCCGGCCGCTTCAGCGATCTGGGCCAGCTTGCGGTTGTAGTCGATGCCCCAGTCGGTGCGTTGTTCGATTTTGCTGACCACCAGACCGCCACTGACGTTGGGCACCCAGTAGGCAAATTTGATCGTGTCCTGGCTCATTGCATGTACTCCACGGCTCGTTTTGAAAGGAAAAAAGGATCAGGCAGCACTGGCGTCACGCCGGGCACTCGGGACCAGACTCAGCAACGCCGACTCGACGGCGCGCTCGATACGCTCCAGCACCTGCGCACTGGAGATCCGGTATTGGCTGAAATCGGTTTCGCTGGCATAGACCCCCACTGGCAGGCTGAGGGCCTGGAAGAAGCCGAACAGGGGCCGCAACTGGTGATCGATCATCAAGGCATGGCGATCCGAGCCGCCTGTCGCGGCCAACAGCACCGGTACGTTCTTGAGGGCTTCGTGATGAACGAAATCGAACAGGTGCTTGAACAGGCCGGTGTACGAGGCTCGGTACACCGGGCTGGCGGCGATCAACAGATCCGCCGATTCAATGGCATGCAGATCCTCCTGCACAGCAGCTGGCAACGCCTCGCGACGCAACACCCCAGCGAACTGTGGACCGACCTTGGCCAATTCGATCAAGCGCACCTCGATCGGCAGTTGCTGCCCGAGCCGGTCCACCAACGCCTGGAGCAGTGCCAGGGTGCGTGACGGGTGCTGCACGCTGCCTGACACCGCCACCACTTTGAATTGCTTGCTCATCGCTTACCCCATGCCTGGAGACGCCACCTCAGCGTCTGCACAAGGTGTAGAGCAGCAACCGTGCCAGTTGAATATTTCCTTATTAATCAAATAGTTAAACTAACAACCCAATCACTGCACTGTCGCCCGACGGACAAGCTGTTGTTCCACTGTTGCCTGGCGAACACCTGGCCCGTCGATGTCCGTTGCGGCAACTGTTGCCCGGCACACAGTTGCGCAACAGATTGTCCGCGGCCAGGACAGCCCTTTCGCTGATGAACGCCGTATGGACCCAGCATTTACGGGCGTTGGGCCTCGGGCATGGACTGTGCAATGGCTTTTGGCACCGGCAGATTTTTCCCCTGCCCACCGACTCGCCACCCATAAGGAATATCAACATGACCGCACAGCAACACCACCTGCCGCCGATCCTTTCCACAGGCACCGACTATGAGCCCCTGGCCGAACGCTTCCGGCCGATCTTTGCACGCATCCAGGCCGGCGCCCTGGAGCGTGAGCAGACACGCAGCCTGCCCTTTGAACAGGTGAAGTGGCTGAAGGAAGCCGGCTTTGGCGCCGTCCGCGTACCGGTCGAATATGGCGGCGCCGGGGCCTCACTGCCGCAGCTGTTGCAATTGCTGATCGAACTGGCTGAAGCCGACTCCAACCTGCCCCAGGCCTTGCGCGGGCACTTCGCATTCGTCGAGGACCGCCTCAACGCCCACGCCAGTAGCCCACAGGGCACCTGGTTCAAGCGCTTTGTCGAGGGGGAGTTGGTGGGCAATGCCTGGACGGAAGTCGGCGCGGTGAAAATCGGCGAAGTCGTCACCCGGGTTTCCCGCCAGGGTGATCAATGGGTCGTCAACGGCACCAAGTACTACAGCACCGGCAGTATCTTCGCCGACTGGATCGACGTGTATGCCCAGCGCGACGACAACGGCGCCGACGTGATTGCCGCCGTCCGTGTGCACCAGCCGGGCGTCAAGCAAAGCGATGACTGGGACGGCTTCGGCCAGCGCACCACCGGCAGCGGGACGTCGCTGTTCGAGAATGCATTGGTCGAGGCGGAAAACCTCATCGACTTCTCTACCCGTTTCAAATACCAGACCGCGTTTTATCAACTGGTGTTGCTGGCCGTGCTGACCGGCGCCGGCCGCGCGGCGGTTCATGACATCACCGAGCAAGTGCGTAAACGCACGCGGGTCTTCAGCACCGGCAATGCCAGCGAAGTGAGCCAGGACGTGCAGGTGCAGCAAGTGGTCGGCAGGGCATCGGCCCAGGTCTATGCCGCCGAAGCCACCACCCTGCGCGCCGCGAGCGCCTCCCAGCGTGCCTACGAAAGCCGCTTCAGCCAGGACGCCGAGACCGAGCACACCGCCAACATCGCCGCCGAACTGGAGTCGGCCCAGGCCCAGGTGGTGATTTCCGACTTGGTGCTGCGCGCCACCAGCGACCTGTTCAATGCCCTCGGTGCTTCGGCCACCAGTACCAGCAAGGCCCTCGACCGTCACTGGCGCAATGCCCGCACCGCGGCCTCGCATAATCCATTGATCTACAAGGAGCGCATTATTGGTGATTGGGAAATCAACGGTACGGAACCACCGTATGTCTGGCAGATTGGCGGGGGCTCGAAGCAGCTTTGAGCAGGCTTGCTCGCGATAGCGGCGGTTCAGCTACATGGATGTCGGGCTGGCGGGCCTCATCGCGAGCAAGCTCGCTCCCACAGGGGGTCTGGGTTGAACATGGGGTTCGTGTCCACTAGAGATCGAGTGTGGGAGCGAGCTGGCTCGCGATGGCGGTGGTTCAGCTGCATGGATGTTGGGCTGGCGGGCCTCATCGCGAGCAGGCTCGCTCCCACAGGGGGTCTGGGTTGAACATGGGGTTCGTGTCCACTGGAGATCGAGTGTGGGAGCGAGCTTGCTCGCGATGGCGGTGGTGCAGTTGCATGGATGCCTGTTCCTTACGCCACACGTTCGACTTAGTGAGATGCCAATTGCCTACCTCTCCACAAAGCCGATAGGAACTCATCCCAGACGATCAAAACACTGGCATCATGCCTTTTTCCTTGCACTCATGGAGTGACTGTGACGAATCTAAGTGCCGCCCCTGAGTTTGCACCCGCCGCCACTTTATCGCCCTACCGCTTCTTTCCCCGACTCGGGATGTTGGTGCTGGCCACTGTGGTCGTCTTCCTGGCCGCGATGCCCGAGGTCCTTTTCGTGCCTGCGGACATGCAGGCCTATCTGATGTTCACGACCACCTCGGGGCTCACCGCGCTCGTCCTCCTCGGCCTCTTCGCCCTGCAATACCGTGCCGATTCGCGCCCGCAGTGGCGCGGTCATGCCATTGGCAAACCCCTGCGGTGGGGGGCGATCGGCATTGTCGGGACCTACCTGCTTTTCGGCGTCGCCGTCTTCGTGCTCGGGTTGCCCCGTGAGGTGTTCATGGCCGAGCTTCTGGACGGGCTCAATCGTTGGCAGGCCACGATCAAGATTGCCTCGCTGATCGTGCTGCCGCCCATCGCCGAAGAGCTGTTTTTCCGCCATTACATGTTCCGGCTGTTTCCCTACGAGAACAGCCGTGCCTGGACATGGATCGCGATCATCGTGACGTCGGCCGTCTTCGCCGGCATGCACATCCAATACGGAAATTGGATGACGATCGTGCTGATCTTCGCCTGTGGAGGCGTGTTCGCCGTCGCCAGGGTGGCCAGCGGTGGCCTGCTGGTGCCGGTGCTCCTGCATTCGCTGACCGAGATCGTCGCACTGAGCGCTGACCGGTCTTTCTCGCTGATGGGGCTTTACGGGTGAGCCAGCAATCCAGGCCAGCGGCCATGAACCCCCACGCAGCATGCCTCGCGCTGCTTGCCTTGACGCTCCCCTTCCTGTGCGAGCCCGTCCAGGCCTCGACGTGGCAGATCTGCCAGATGGAGCTGCGGATCGTCGAGGTCCTGAAACAACCCTACCCGCAACTTCAGGCGCAGGTCGTGAAAGTCAGGTCCAAATCCGCCTCGGTGGAGTGTCCCGCGCAAGGCTCACTGTTGACCTTCACCCCGGAAACCCCGGACTACCAAGCCACGCTCCCCCGCCGGCAATGGCCCGGCAAAGGGCAGTCGGTACGGGTGGACTACCGCTACCTGGATGGTGTCTGTAAAGGCGACGGTAACTCGTATGCGTGTCGTATCAAGCACTACCCCCTGATGGGTCGGTAGTCGGGCAGCCGGAGAAGGCGGCATTTCTCGAATCAGTGAAGTCACTGATGGCCTCATCGCGAGCAAGCTCGCTCCCACAAAAGGGACTTGCGCAACGCCCTGTGGGAGCGAGCTTGCTCGCGATGACGTCGGCACATCCAACCTCGATGCAACTCAAGCCAGCAGCGCACTGATCCACCGAACCTGCCGTGCAATGTCCTGCAGCTTCTCTTCGGGCACGGCTTGCCGTGCCTTGGCGAAGCTGGCGAGGGTCTTTTGTTTCTGACGCAGCAGGCGTTGCCACTTGGCCAGGAAGGTCGGGGTTCGCGCTTGCATCTGCAGCGGGCCGAAGTACAGCTCCTCGGCGGTATACGTCACTGGCCCGGCGCGCTCGGCGACGATGATCTCGTAGTAGAAGCGGTTTTCCCGCAGCACTTCCTCGCAAAGGATGCGGTAGTCGTTTTCCATCAGCCATTGGCGCAGCGGTTGTTCGCCGCCGTTGGGTTGCAGAATCAGCCGCTCGTGCCCGCTCAGCCGTGCTTTGCCGCTGTCCAGGATGTCACGGATCGTCTCGCCGCCCATGCCGCAGACGCTGATCGCCGTAATCCCGTCTTCCGGCTCGATTGCCGCCAGGCCATTGGCCAGGCGCACGCTGACCAGCTGCTCCAGGCCATTCTCGCCCACGGTGCGTTCGGCGGCGCGCAAGGGTGTCAACGCCACCTCGCCGGCCACCGCCGTCGCAATGACGCCACGGCGCAACAAGGCCACCGGCAGGTACGCGTGATCCGAGCCTATATCGGCCAGGTGCGCCCCCGCCGGCATATGCGCCGCCACGCGCTCCAGGCGCATGGACAATGTCTGTTCGTTCAACTGCAGTTCCCTGGGTTAATCGTAGAACGGCTCGACCGCCGTCCGACTGCCGACAAAGAAGCTGTCCGCGACCAACCGCAGTGGCTGCAGGTCCATGTCGCTGGCCTTGTCGTTGATCAGTTGCTGAAAATGTCGATACACCGCCGCGTACTCGCCCTCCTCGGAGACGGCCTGGCGCACGCCGTCGATGCTCAACAGCGCACCGCCGTTGTCCAGGCGCAGGACGCCTTCGGCGCAGCGAATCTCGATGCTCCAGAGCTCGTCATGGCCATGGTCGAAATCGAACTCCGCCCGGATATCGAGGTGGCGCGCGTCGGCCATCTTGATGCTGGCGGCAATCGGCGACTGGCAGTTGTCCGGCACGCGCAACTCGGCGGCCTCCACGAACAACGGCAGCGCCAACAGATGAGTCGCAATCGACAACGCGTTGATGCCGGGATCGAAGACTCCCAGGCCGCCGGGTTGCCAGATCCACGCCTGGCCGGGGTGCCACTTGCGCACGTCTTCTTTCCAATCGATCTGCACACTGCGCAAGGTGCGACTGGCCAGCCAGTCACGGGCGGCTGCGATGCCAGGGGCGTAACGGGAATGCCAGGCGAACAGGCCGCTGACACCTTGCTCGCGAACCTGCTCCACCAAGGCCATGGCTTCACCCAACGTGGCGCACGGCGGCTTTTCCACCAGAACGTGTTTACCGGCCGCCAGCGCCTGTTGCACCAGGGCGAATCGACCTTGCGGCGGCGTGCAAAACGCAATCGCATCGACATGCGGGCCGTTTTCGAGCAACTCGCCCAGGGATCGGAAGTTCTCCACCCCGGCGCAGGGCTGTCCTTGCGTGGCGACCGCCACCAGTTGGAACGCGGGGTTGGCGTGGATGGCTGGAACGTGTTGATCCTGGGCAATCTTGCCGTAGCCCACCAGGCCGAGACGAATCGGTTGCATCGATGACTCCTGATTTTTTGTACTTGTGATCGGCCAGCAAACTAGACGCAAATCGCCTGGCGGACAATGGGGGGCGCGCAGTATCTACCCGATTGCCCTGCCCTGCGCCGCAAAGGCATCAGCTACGCCGCTGCTCACGGACACCCGTCACGACGTTGGTCACCCGGCCGTAGAAGGGCTCCAGCCGCTCACGTGGCGCATCGTGCTCCACCACCAGGGCGGCGACCTCCTCACAAGAAACCACCTGATAATGCGCAACGCTGGACAGCTTTTCATTGGTCACCGCGGTAATCACTTGCCCACTCGCCGCCACCACTGCGCGCTTGAACTCTGCATCCTCCAGGCCGAATGCCGTGACCCCGTTGTCTGGATCGATGGCACAGGCCCCCAGAAAACACACGTCAAAACTGAACTGGCGCAATTGCTCCACCGCCGTCAGCCCGATCACACCACCGGCGATGGGATTCAAGCGCCCCCCCAAGAGAATGACTTCGGCACGGGGCAGTTTCATCAGCTGAACCGCAATCAACGGCGAATTGGTGGAGAGGGTCAACTGAAGGCTCGGATCGATGGCGCCAGCAATCGCCAGGTTGGTCGACCCGGCATCGATGAACACGTGCTGGCCCGCGCGCAGCAATGCAGCGGCCGCTTGGCCAAGGCTGCCCTTGCGTACCGGGTCCTTACGCACGCGTACATCCAGCGACCCTTCGGCAGCCGGCACAAGTATCGCGCCGCCATAAACACGCTTGCATAACCCCGCCGCTGCCAATACCCCCAGGTCACGCCGGATCGAGTGTTCGGACACATTGAATTCACTGGCCAGGTCAGCCGCGATCACCCGGCCATACCGGGCGAGACGCTGGCTGATCAATTGCTGGCGTTCGCCGGGGAACGCTTCGTGGGGAGAAGTCATGACGTACAACCTGCATAAACGAGCACTAATGATCAAAAACGAGCAAATAGTGCCGGTTATGCAGCGAAGCGTCAAACCCGCTCATCCCAGCGAGCGCCTGCACGACAAACGGTCAAGCGCTCCCTGGAACATTGGTGCCCATGCCCAATGGCAGGAAGGGTCGAATCTCCTCGATCTCCCCGGCACTGAGGCGCAACTGCGCGCCGGCGATCAGCCCATCGACCTGCCCGCGGCGACGGGCTCCGACGATGGCGCCGGTCACCACCGGCTTGCGCAGCACCCAGGCGATGGCGACTGCCGCCGCACTGACCCCGTGCCGTTCGCCGATACCCGCCAAGACCTCGACCAACGCCAGGTTCGCGCTCAAGCGAGGCTCCTGGAAGTCGGCGCTTCGCGCCTTGCGCCAATCGTCGTCGGGCAATTGGGCGATGCGTCCGCGCGTCATGCTGCCGGAAAGCAGCCCCGATTGAAGAGTGGAATAGGCCAAGACACCCATTCCCGCCTGCTCGCAAAATGGCAGGACATCTTGCTCGATGTCCCGCATCAAGGCGGAATAAGGCGGCTGGAGTGAAACGACCTCGGTCACCGCCTGGGCCCGTTTGAGTTGCGCGACATCGAAATTGGAGACGCCGATGGCGCGAATTTTCCCCTGGTCGCGGGCGGTGGCCAACGCCGCAAGCGCGTTCTCGAGCCCTTCGCTGCTGCCGTCGGCAGGAAAGGCCGGCCAGTGAATCTGATAAAGGTCGATGGTTTCGACTTGCAGTCGGCGCAAGCTTGCCTCGACCTCGGAGAGCAACGATCGAGGCGCCAGCGAGTGTGAGATCGCCTTGGTGACCGGGTCCCAGACCAGACTGCCCTTGGTGAACACCAACGGGCGCTGCGAAGCTGGCAGCCGGCGCAACAGCTGCCCGACCAGTTGCTCGGCATGGCCCAAGCCATAAACCGCCGCCGTATCGATCCAGTTCGCCCCGCATTCAACGGCATATTCAAGAGCACCGAGGCTGTCCTCGTCGTCCTGCGCGCCCCAGCTGTATTCCCAACCGGTGCCAGCAATGGCCCAGGTTCCCAGGCCAATGGGCGAAATCAGCAAATCCGATGATCCAAGACGATTCTTTTGCATAGCGAGTTCTCCACAGATGATGCGGGGCAGTATCGGCGAGCGATCTCATGACGATAAGATGGGTAATCGTATTTGAACTACTGAACCGCACTCATGAGTCAGCACCCCGACCTTTCCGAACTGGATGCCTTTGCCGCCGTCGCTCGCCATCGCAGCTTTCGCAAGGCCGCCGACGAGCGTGGCGTTTCGGCCTCGGCATTGAGCCACGCCATGCGAGCCCTGGAAGCACGCCTGGGTGTCAGGCTGCTCAACCGCACCACGCGCAGCGTTACCCCGACCGAGGCCGGCCACCAGCTATTGGCAACGCTGGCCCCGACCCTGCAGCAGGTTGCCGAAGCCTTGACCCAATTGACCTCGCTGCAGGACGTGCCCGCCGGCAAGCTTCGCCTCAACGTGGCGCGTCCGGCGGCGCGTGCGGTATTTGCGAAGGTGCTCGCGCCGTTCGTGGCCAGGTATCCACGCATTCAACTGGACCTGGTCACCGATGATGGCTTGACCGATATCGTCAACGGCGGCTTTGACGCCGGCGTGCGCTTTGGCGAAAGCCTGGCCGGCGACATGATCGCCGTCCCTGTCGGCCCCCCTCAATCGTTCGTGACCGTAGCCGCGCCAGCCTACCTGGCCACGAAGGGAATCGCCCAGGCTCCACGGGACTTGCTCGACCATGCCTGCATCGCCCGGCGTTTTCCCAGCGGCAAACTCTACGCCTGGGAATATCAGGCAGAGGGACAACCGATCCGATTGTCCGTCACCGGTCCGCTCATTCTCGAAGACGATGCGCTGATGATCCAGGCGGCGAAAGATGGCGCCGGGATTGCCTACGTCTACGAGGAGCTGGCGCGCGACGACCTCCGCAATGGGCATCTCACGGAACTGCTTGCGCAATGGAAAGCGCCGCCAAGCCGGTTTTTTCTCTATTACCCCAGCCGACGCCATGTGCCACCGGCCCTGAAAGCGCTCATCGAGTTCATCCGGGCGGACGATTGGCGAACCTGAACCGGCAGGCAAAAAAAAGCCCCGCGACCGAGGACGGTGCGGGGCAAGGGAAATTGGTTGGTTGCGGCCAACCAAAGGAGCACGGTGAAAAGCGTTTACGGGCCGGTCAGATGCATTCCTGTGCGGCGCGTTCGAAACTCGAAGGCAGGAGGTTGGAGGCCAGCAAGTGCCGCTCGTAGATGAACACCTTGCCGCCGTCGCCGGCCTTGTAGGCTTCCAGCACGTTGTCCGCCGACACTTTGCTCGGCACCACGATGCGGTAGCTGCGCTGGGTCTGCGAGACCACCGGGTTCAAGGCGTTGCCCTGCAATTTCGGTACGACGCATTCGGCGTATTGGGCCGGCGTCTTGCTGGTTTGCAAGGTCAGGGTCGGATCGTTCGGTGCCGAGGCACAACCGGCCAGCAACAATGGGGAAAACGCCAGGGGCAGCAAGAATAAACGGCGCATGGTCAGGGTCCTGAAAATAAAAATACGGGGCTGCGTGTTCGATGGCGCTGATTTTCCAATGATTGCCGGCAAAGCAGAACTTGCATTTGGTAATGGTCACTATTACTCCTAGCAATAGTTGCAAGCCGAGAAAGATTGATGAGGCCTATCCATGAGAACGTTTTATCTGATTCGCGACGCGGTATTGCCCGACTTCCGTGAGCGGGTGGCTGACTACCTGATCCAGTACGAAAGCGTGCTGTTGAGCGACACAGAACCCGACCCGGAGCTCAAGCGAGCCACGGCCAACCAACTGCGCGGTTATCTGCGCGGATTGAATACCACCCGGGTATTGGGCATGGCGGATTGGGAGGAACTGGATCGGCGGGTGGTGGACACCTGGCTTCAGTGACCGGCCGGACATTCCGGGAATGTGTTCAATTCAGGGTGGCGTGGGCGATTGCTCCCGCCGCGCTGGGCTGCGATCTCTCGCCGGCTGCGGCCCGACACTGGCTTGGGCCCTGTCCACCAGCCGTTGCACCCAGGCGGCGTCCTGGTCATTGACCACCCCATAGCGGTTCGGCGGTAAAAATCTCCAGTGATGGGCGGCCTCCTCCAGACGCTTGAGTTCATCGGCAGACATCCAGTACGGCGTATCCACCAATGGCATCGGCGCACCGTCGAAACGCCGGCCCAGCTGCAGGTTCGTGCCGGGGGCGAAAGCAATCGCCAGGTGCTGCCGGGGTTGCAGCAGCTTGTCCGGTGCGGGCATTTGCCCTACCCGTGCGTAGCTGAAGTTGCCCGGATATTGCTCCTTGAGCACCAGCCAATGTCCCGCAGCGGTCCGGGCCAGGATCCATTGCGACACGCCGCTGTCCTGCACGCATTTCAGCTTGCCGTCGGTCCATTGCATGAGGGTGTTGCAGTCCGGATCATAGTCGTTGGACCACAGGCTGATGCCGCAGATGAGGGTGTGGTGTTCGAGTTCGACCAGCCCTCGATCGGGCATCGATTGCCAATAACGCTTGGTCGGGTCGCGCTTATCGCGCAAGTAGTTATGCAGGCCCCAGGCAGCCATGAACAGCAAGGTGACGAGCACAAGCCAGCCAAGGGAATCCCCCACGATCCGGTCAAGGTCGACGCCTGGGGCGGATAACCCCTGGTAGACCAACAGCCCCAGCAAAAACGCGATGCCCGGCAACACCGGGCCCAGGCACAACGGCGGCACCAGCACCATGATCCAGCTGAAGCGATGCATGGTCGCACGCTCACGCGCCCAGGCCTGCTCCTGAGCAAGCATCGGCGCCCGCTCCCGTGGGCCGACCTCAGGATCGGGCGTCTGGAAACGCATGTACAGGGTGTAGGTGTCATCGCTCATGGATCGGATCATGCTCTTGAAGTCATCGTGTTAGACACACATTCATCCCCATCGCCCAAACTCGCCCCCTTGCTCAGCCAGGCGAGACAATGGTCCCGGTGCAACGGATCGATATTTAGACCAGGAGTCGCTCGACCCACTGCTGTGGCGTCATCTTCGTCACCATGATCAGCACAATGACAAACATCCCCAAAAAGCCCAGAACCCCCATCCAGAACCACTTCCGATACACGGTTGAGTATCGATCTTCGAGCGTGTGTCCATCCCCCGCCGCGCTCGACGCCATCACGTACAAGCGCTTCTGGAACACCAGCACAGGCAGCCACAACGCCCCCACGCACAGGAAAATGATCAACGACGTCATGATCCATTCGGTGGTCAGGGGAAGTCCGGCCAGTCTCGTTAGCAGGTAACCCGTCACTATCTGAATGAAACCCGCCGGCGTGGTAATCCAGGTATCGAACCGGACGACCGTCCTGGCCACATGGGCAATGACCTGCGGATTGGCGGTGCGGCTGGCGGCGATCAGGTAGAGGTAGGATCCCATGCCGAAGCCGAACAGGAAAATGGCAGCGATCACATGGATGTACTTCAAGCACAGATACAGCATGGTCAACCCTGCCCGTCAGAGAAATGCACGGACAGGCTGAGGTTTTGCGGATCGTTGATGGCGGCCATGTATTCGTCGACGGTGATTTCACCCACACAGGCCCGAGCGCCGGGTTCGGGCAGATACCCCTGGGCGATTTTCGCCGCCAAGGCAACGGCTGCACAGCTGGGAATTTCCGGCCCTTTGTCGTTCATGGCGGTGAGCTGCACGTTCAACGACAGCGGCTCGCCGTCGGCACCGATGCCATGGACGTCGATGTACATTGCACTTTTGCCATCGCCAAATCGTTCGAACCAGAGCCCCCACCGATGAAGCCTGGCCGCCCAGGGGAGATGGTCGCGCACCAGCCCCATCCTCATTGCCTGGGCCAGCAGGTAGTTGGCAATACCGCCGAGCTTCAGGCCTGCGCCGGCCTTGAAGCTCAGGTTCTGGGCACCATAGCGGCTGGCGAAGATATCCATGTCCGGCACGTCGACATTGGCCAGTACCCGGGTGCCCATGTAGCGCATTCTGCGAAGCGTCAGATCCTGCCATCCCAGAACCTCATGCACCCGGCCATTCCTGAGTTGCCTGATCGGCTTACCCGCATAGGCGAGAACGCCTTCGACGGTGGACAACCCCGGCATTTTGGCCGAAGAGGAAATACCATGCTCGATCGTGTCGATGCGTTTAAAGCGATGCCGCTGCTGATCGATGAGGGCGGCCGAGAGCGTCGGCACTGAGCTGCAACCACTGAGGATCGCCACGCCTGCCTGTTTTGCCCGCGTGTCGAGTGCGCCAATGCCGGTGACGAAGGCTCTGCTGTCCGACAAGTCGCAGTAATTCACGCCGGCGTCGATGCAGCTCTCGGCGACGGCATAGGATTGCCCTTGAAAGGGGCCGCCGGTATGAATGACCCATTGGATGTTCATCAAGCCAAGGGCAGATTTGAAGCCTGGGCCCATGGCGTCGCCGCACCAACTTTCACATACCGTGCCCGAACGGGCGTTCAATTCATCGACTTTGCGCTGCAGTTTTTGGGCATCGCGCCCCGAAATCACCAGCTGTACGCCTGGCATCACCACCAGGTGCCTGGAAACGATACTGCCGAAATTTCCATACCCACCGACCACCATGACCCTGAGCGTCATTCCATCCGTCCCTAAATATTCGATGAAGCCCGCAACCTTGCCACAAGGACGACGCGGTGGTGTACTCCTTGTGGCAGGTCATTGAGTTCCCGCACTTGCCCCCTGCTGATACTCCCGAGGCGTGCAGCCGAATTCGCGGCGAAACACCGTGTGCAGGTATTGCGCCGATTTGAAACCGCAACTCTGGGCGATGTCGGCAATCGGTGCGTCGGTGTTTTCCAGCCCGTTGGCGGCAGCGGTCAGTTTGAAGCGCAGGATTTCATCGTGGACGCTGCAGCCCCGCTCCTTGCGAAAATGCGCTTCCAGCGATGAGCGCGATATCCCTACATAAGCCGCCACCTGGGCCGTCTTGATGCCCTGGCAGGCATATTGGCGGATGAAAAGCCGTGCCTGCATGACATAAGGGTTGCCCAACGGTTGATGCAGGCTCGACACCTGCACATTGACCGCATCAGGTGGAATCAGAATCTGTGTGCCCGTGGACGGCATGCCGTGCAGCATTTGGTGGAGCAGGCGTGCGGCGGTGCGGCCCATGGTCTCGGTGCCCTGGATCACCGAGCTCAACGGCACCCGCGTCAGGCTGCGGGTCAGCGGGTCGTTGTCGATGCCGATCAACGCCACTTGCTCCGGCACGGCGATCCCGGCGGTCAGGCAGGCTTGCAGCAGTTGCCGGGCGCGGGCGTCGCTGACGGCGATGATGCCGATGGGCTTGGGCAGGCTTTGCAGCCAGGCGATCTGCTGTTCGACGGCGCTGTCCCAGAGCGGTGCGCTGGTGCCCATGCCGCGATAGACCTCGGCCTTCAGGCCGTCGCGCTGCACCAGCCGGCGAAAGGCTTTCTCCCGTTCCTGGGCCCAGCGATTGGCTTGAGCTTCAGGCAGGCTGAAACAGGCGAAGCGGGTCAGCCCGGCCTCGATCAGGTGCTCGTAGGCCAACCTCATCAACGCGTCGTTGTCGGTGGCGACATAGGGGATGCCCTTCGGGTAGGCGCGTTCATCCTGATAGGAACCGCCCACCGCCACCACCGGCAGCTTGATCCCGGCCAGCGCCTCGCCGATCAGCGGGTCGTCGAAGTCGGCAATGATCCCGTCGCCCTGCCAGCGCTCGATGCCTTTGAGGCGGCAGAGAAAATCCTCCTCGAGGAACAAGTCCCAGGACGCACGCGTGCTGCTCAAGTAGTTGCCGATACCGCTGATGATGCCGCGGTCGTAGATCTTGCTGCCGTTGAACAACAGCGCGATGCGGTGAACGGGCGGGACGGTTTTCATTGGCTTAACCCTGTGCCGGTGGACACAGACTAGGCGCGCGGCCGACGAATCTCAATACTCAAAATCGAACTGCCCGTTGGTGATTTTCATAATCAGCAGCCTCGGGGCCGGCGTTAGTATCGAGACACCGCCAAGAATAAAAAGGAAACCCGCACATGCCGTACTTCCCCGGTGTCGACAAGATTCGCTACGAGGGCCCCGCCAGCGATTCGCCGCTTGCCTTCCGTCACTACGACGCCAACAGACTGGTGCTCGGCAAACCCATGCGCGAACACCTGCGCATGGCGGTCTGCTATTGGCATACCTTCGTCTGGCCGGGCTCGGATGTGTTCGGTGCCGGCACGTTCAAGCGCCCGTGGCAGCACGCCGGGGATCCGATGGAAGTGGCCATCGGCAAGGCCGAAGCGGCCTTCGAGTTCTTCTCCAAGCTGGGCATCGACTACTACTGCTTCCACGACACCGATGTCGCCCCGGAAGGTAGCTCGCTCAGGGAGTACCGCAACCACTTCGCCCAGATGATCGACCACCTGGAACGCCACCAGGAGCAGACCGGAATCAAGCTGCTGTGGGGCACCGCCAACTGCTTCAGCAACCCGCGCTTTGCCGCAGGCGCGGCCAGCAACCCAGATCCGGAAGTGTTCGCCTGCGCCGCCGCCCAGGTGTTCAGCGCCATGAACGCCACCCAGCGTCTCAAAGGCGCCAACTACGTATTGTGGGGCGGTCGCGAAGGCTACGAAACCCTGCTCAATACCGATTTGAAACACGAGCGCGAGCAACTGGGCCGGTTCATGCGCATGGTGGTCGAGCACAAGCACAAGATCGGCTTCAAAGGCGACCTGCTGATCGAACCCAAGCCCCAGGAGCCGACCAAGCACCAGTACGATTACGACAGCGCCACAGTGTTCGGCTTCCTGCAGCAGTTCGGCCTGGAAAACGAGATCAAGGTCAACATCGAAGCCAACCACGCCACCCTCGCTGGGCACAGCTTCCACCACGAGATCGCCACAGCCGTCTCCCTGGGAATCTTCGGCAGCATCGACGCCAACCGCGGCGATCCGCAAAACGGCTGGGACACCGACCAGTTCCCCAACAGCGTCGAAGAAATGACCCTGGCCACCTACGAAATCCTCAAGGCTGGCGGGTTCGGCAATGGCGGGTTCAACTTCGATTCCAAGGTCCGGCGCCAGAGCCTGGACGATATCGACCTGTTCCACGGCCATGTCGCCGCCATGGACGTCCTCGCCCTCGCCCTGGAGCGCGCGGCAGCCATGGTCCAGAACGATCAGTTGCAACAGTTCAAGGACCAGCGCTACGCAGGCTGGCACAAACCGTTTGGCAAGGCGGTGCTGGCCGGCGACTTCAGCCTTGAATCGTTGGCCGAGCACGCCTTTACCAACGAGCTGAATCCCCAGGCTGTCAGCGGTCGCCAGGAGATGCTCGAGAACGTGGTCAATCGGTTTATCTACCCCTGACAAATGTGGCGAGGGGATTTATCCCCGCCGGGCTGCGAAGCGGCCCTCCCGGAAGAACAAACTGATTTGTCTGCCCCACCAAAGAGGCCGTTACATTCTCGCGACAAATCTGTGCCCACAGCGTCCTGCAACGCTCTACAGTTCTACCCGGTATCACGCTCATCGTCAGGCAGTGTCTTTCAAACAACAATAAAAGGACGCACTACATGAAAACATTCAAACGTACCCTGCTCGCCGGCGCCCTCGCCCTGCTCTCGCTTCCGGTCATGGCCGATGCGGCCCATCCGAAAATCGGTTTCTCCATCGATGACCTGCGCCTGGAACGCTGGTCGCGGGACCGTGACTACTTCGTCGCGGCGGCGGAAAAACTCGACGCCAAGGTCTTCGTCCAGTCCGCCGATGCCAACGAGCAGAAGCAGATCTCGCAGATCGAAAACCTGATCTCCCGTGGCGTCGATGTGATCGTCATCGTGCCGTTCAACGCCACCGTGCTGACCAATGCCGTCGCCGAAGCCAAGAAGGCCGGGATCAAGGTCGTGTCCTACGATCGACTGATCCTCAATGCCGATATCGACGCCTACATTTCATTCGATAACGAAAAGGTCGGCGAGATGCAGGCCAGCGGCGTGCTGAAAGCCGCGCCCAAGGGCAATTACTTCCTGCTCGGTGGCGCGCCCACGGACAACAACGCCAAGGTCCTGCGCGAAGGCCAGATGAAAGTGCTGCAACCGGCCATCGACAAGGGTGATATCAAGATTGTCGGCCAGCAGTGGGTGAAGGAATGGAACCCCACCGAAGCCTTGAGCATTGTGGAAAACGCCCTGACCCGGAACAACAACAAGATCGATGGCATCGTCGCCTCCAACGACGCCACCGCCGGCGGCGCCATCCAGGCCCTGGCCGCGCAGAAAATGGCCGGCAAGGTGCCGATCTCGGGCCAGGACGCCGACCTCGCGGCGGTCAAGCGCGTGATCGATGGCACCCAGACCATGACCGTCTACAAGCCACTGAAACTGATTGCCTCCGAAGCCGCCAAGCTCTCGGTGCAACTGGCGCGCAACGAGAAGCCCACCTTCAGCTCGCAATACGACAATGGCAGCAAGAAAGTCGACACCATCCTGCTCACCCCTACGCCGTTGACCAAGGACAACATCGACCTGCTGGAAAAGGACGGGTTCTATACCAAGGCGCAGATCGCCGGGCAGTGACACAGCGCTTGGTTAAACACAGTTCCTGTGGGAGCGAGCCTGCTCGCGATGGCGGCACCAGATCCAATACTGATGCAAGCCGAGCCACCGCTTTCGCGAGCAGGCTCGCTCCCACAGGGGGCTGACTGACACCAGGAAATACTTGCCCCCTGCGTATGTGTGAGCCCTTTTCCATGAGTCCTGCCATGTCCGACTACCTGCTGCAAATGAACGGCATCGTCAAAACCTTTGGCGGTGTCAAAGCCCTGAACGGCATCGATATCAAGGTCAGGCCCGGGGAATGCGTCGGCCTGTGCGGTGAAAACGGCGCGGGCAAATCCACGCTGATGAAAGTGTTGTCGGCGGTCTATCCCCACGGCACCTGGGAAGGCGAGATCATTTGGGACGGCCAGCCGCTCAAGGCGCAGTCCATCAGCGAAACCGAAGCCGCCGGGATCGTCATCATTCACCAGGAACTGACCCTGGTTCCCGACCTGTCGGTGGCGGAAAACATCTTCATGGGCCACGAACTGACGCTGCCCGGCGGGCGCATGAACTACCCGGCGATGATCCACCGCGCCGAAGCCCTGATGCGTGAACTCAAGGTCCCGGACATGAACGTGTCGCTGCCGGTTTCCCAGTACGGCGGTGGCTACCAGCAATTGGTGGAAATCGCCAAGGCACTGAACAAGCAAGCCCGACTGCTGATCCTCGACGAGCCCTCCTCGGCCCTGACCCGCTCGGAAATCGAGGTGCTGCTGGACATCATCCGCGACCTCAAGGCCAAGGGCGTTGCCTGCGTGTATATCTCCCACAAACTCGATGAAGTGGCCGCCGTGTGCGACACCATTTCGGTGATTCGCGACGGCAAACACATCGCCACCACCGCCATGGCCGACATGGACATTCCGAAGATCATCACCCAGATGGTCGGACGGGAAATGAACAACCTCTACCCCACCGAACCCCATGACATCGGCGAGGTGATTTTCGAGGCGCGCCACGTCACCTGCTACGACGTCGACAACCCCAAGCGCAAACGGGTCGACGATATTTCCTTCGTCCTCAAGCGCGGGGAGATCCTTGGCATCGCCGGACTGGTCGGCGCCGGGCGTACGGAACTGGTCTCGGCGCTGTTCGGCGCCTACCCCGGCCACTACGAAGGCGAAGTCTGGCTCAACGGCCAGCTAATCGACACGCGCACGCCGCTCAAGTCGATCCGCGCCGGGCTGTGCATGGTCCCCGAAGACCGCAAGCGCCAAGGCATCATCCCGGACCTGGGGGTGGGCCAGAACATCACTCTGGCGGTGCTGGACAACTACTCGAAACTGACCCGCATCGACGCCGAAGCCGAACTAGGCAGCATCGACAAGGAAATCGCGCGCATGCATCTCAAGACCGCGAGCCCATTCCTGCCGATCACCAGCCTCTCCGGCGGCAACCAGCAAAAAGCCGTATTGGCGAAAATGCTCCTGACCAAGCCCCGCGTGCTGATTCTCGATGAGCCCACTCGCGGAGTGGACGTCGGCGCCAAGTATGAAATCTACAAGTTGATGGGCGCCCTGGCGGCCGAAGGCGTGTCGATCATCATGGTCTCCTCGGAGCTGGCCGAGGTGCTGGGGGTCTCCGACCGCGTCCTGGTGATCGGCGACGGCCAGTTGCGCGGCGACTTCATCAACCACGAACTCACCCAGGAACAAGTGCTCGCCGCCGCACTCAGCCATCCCGACGGCCATAACAATAATGATCGGAAGTCCGCGTAGATGAATCAGGTCAAACAGCTGTTTTCCCGCTACAAAATGCTTGCGCTGGTGATCGCCGTGGCGCTGATCTGGCTGTTCTTCAGTTGGCAGACCGAGGGTGGGTTCGTAACCCCGCGCAACCTCTCCAACCTGCTGCGGCAGATGTCCATCACCGGGATTCTTGCCTGTGGCATGGTGCTGGTGATCATCAGCGGCGAGATCGACCTGTCGGTGGGCTCGCTGCTTGGGCTGCTGGGGGGCCTGGCGGCGATCCTCGATGTGGTTTATCACATCCCGCTGCTGGCGAACCTGAGCCTGGTGGCCTTGTGCGGCTTGGTGATCGGCTTGGGCAACGGCTACATGACCGCGTACTTGCGCATTCCGTCGTTCATTGTCGGGCTGGGTGGCATGCTCGCGTTTCGCGGCGTCCTGCTGGGGGTGACCGGCGGCACCACCATTGCCCCGGTGTCACCGGAACTGGTCTACGTCGGCCAAGGTTACTTGCCGCACACGGTCGGGACCGGGCTTGGCATCCTGCTGTTCGCCCTGACCTTGTTCCTGACCTGGAAACAGCGGCGCAACCGCGCCCTCCATGGCCTGGCGGCTCACTCCTTGGTGCGTGACGTGTTGCGCGTGGTGGTGATCGGCGCGGTGCTGGCCGGGTTCGTCTATACCCTCAACAGCTACGACGGCATCCCGGTACCGGTGCTGCTCCTGCTGATCCTGCTGGGGGTGTTCAGCTACGTCACCAGCCAGACCGTGTTCGGCCGACGCGTCTACTCGGTGGGCAGCAACATGGAAGCCACGCGCCTGTCCGGCATCAACGTACAGGCGGTGAAGCTGTGGATCTTCGGCATCATGGGCGTGATGTGCGCCCTCGCCGGCGTGGTCAACACCGCACGCCTGGCCGCCGGCTCACCCTCGGCCGGCAACATGGGCGAACTCGACGCCATCGCCGCCTGCTTCATCGGCGGCACCTCCATGCGCGGCGGCTCCGGCACGGTCTACGGCGCCCTTCTCGGTGCGCTGGTGATCACCAGCCTGGACAACGGCATGTCGATGCTCGACGTCGACAGTTATTGGCAGATGATCGTCAAAGGCAGCATCCTGGTGCTGGCGGTGTGGGTGGATGTGAGTACGCGGACGGGGCGGCGTTGAGGGGGCCTTCAATTTCTGGCAAACGCCATCAATGCACCGAAGTCTCAACCGCTTTCGGATCAGCGACCTCAATCCAACCCTTGCGCAAGTAATCCTGCGCGACAATCTTGCGGATCATGAAACAGTAAACGACATGCAGCAGCACCGTAGCCCCAGCCATCCATGGCGGTCCCGCCACAAGCCCGATCGCCACGATGCCGAGCCAGATAGACAAGTGTCGCCAGAGCCCTGCGAAAAACAGATAGATCACGCCCAAGAACAGAATCGCCAACACCTGGAACGCGTCCACCTCTTCAACTTGATCACTGTCCGGGCTCTTGAAATAGCGTGCCATGTACCACTCCTTCGTTAGAAACTTCCGTTTTCAAGTGCTGTACCCACCCAGCGTCAAGCACGGCCATCGCGGCTACACTAGCTGCGCGCGGGCCATGCCGGCAACTGATTCGCCATGCAATGGAAGTCATTTTGACAATAGGACGGAACATGTTCGTCGAACCTTTCGTTACCAACATCCCGGAACACGCCCTTGAAGACCTGCGACACCGCCTGAAGCACACCCGGCTACCAGAACCGCTGGCCGGGCAAGGTTGGCGCGAAGGCATGGACATGGAGGTGCTGCGGGAACTGCTCGCCTATTGGTCGGACACGTTCGATTGGCGCGCCCAGGAAACAGCGCTGAACCGCTTGCCGCAATTTGTCGCCGACATCGGTGGGCAAAGGGTGCACTTCATTCATCAACGTGGCGTCGGGCCGAGTCCGAGACCGTTGATCCTTACCCACGGCTGGCCTGGCTCGTTTATCGAGATGCAACGTATCATCCCGCTGCTGACGGACCCGGCCCGCCATGGCGGCGATCCTGCGGACGCCTTCGATGTGGTGGTGCCGTCGCTGCCCGGCTACACCTTTTCCGCACCGTTCCAGCAATCCGGCATGGGCCCCTATGAAGTGGCGGGCTTGTGGAGTGAGTTGATGAGCGGGCTGGGTTACGAGCGGTTCGGCGCCCAGGGTGGGGACATTGGCGCGGGTGTGTCGACCTGGCTTGGCGTGCGGTTTCCCGAGCGAGTCACGGGTATTCACCTCAATTACATCCCGGGCTCCTATCGCCCTCCACTTGGCGAAAACGAGCCAGCGCTGACCGAGGCAGAAACGGCCTTCCTGCAACGCGCGGCGGCATTTGCCGATGCCGAAGGCGCCTATGGGCACATTCAGCGAACCAAGCCGCAGAGCCTGGCGGTGGGCCTGAATGACTCACCTGCAGGGCTATTGGCGTGGATGGGGGAAAAGATCCTGTCCTGGTGTGATGACAGCCCCGCTATTGACCGAGAATGGTTACTGACCAATGTGACGCTGTACTGGCTGACGCACTGTATCGGCTCGTCGTTTCGCCAATACGTGGAGGGCAGCAAGCGGCCGTTGCAGTTCAACAGCGGCGAACGTTTGAAGCCGCCGGTTGGGGTGGCGCTGTTTCCTAGGGAACTGCCCATGCCACCAAGGAGCTGGGTGGAGCGTTGCTGCGAGGTGAAGCGCTGGACCGAGATGCCTCGGGGTGGTCACTTTGCTGCGTTGGAACAGCCGGAGTTGTTGGCGGAGGATATCAGGGCGTTTTTTCGGGATTACCGCTGAATCTCGCCATAGAGATCAGGTGCAGGATGTGTCTAGCATGATATGGCGCTGAGCCAATGTGGGAGCGAGCTTGCTCGCGATGGCGGCGGCACAGTCAATATCCTTGCAGGCTGAAATACCGCTTCGCGAGCAAGCTCGCTCCCACAGGAGACTTGAGTCAGCAGGGAAGCGGGTTATAGGGGCGTTTTGTAGCGTGGCCAATAGCGATCCGAAAATCTCGTAGGAATTTACACCCTGTGGCGAGGGAGCTTGCTCCCGCTGGGCTGCGAAGCGGCCCCAAACCGGCCGCCGCGTTTCGCCAGACAGACCGCCGGCACCGGTTTTACGGCGGCTGCGCCACCGAGCGGGAGCAAGCTCCCTCGCCACGGGGGGCGGGGGCGTCCTACAGGCCGGTTGTGGGTACCGGGATCGACTTCTATAGTTGGGTTCGTCGCTGGCTTTGGTCAGTGGCTGGGTTTCGCAGCCCGACAGATACGGTAGCAACCAAGCATCATAAAAGTGACAATGAGCGCCTTTGGCGTTCGACGTCATTTTATGGTGGCTGTGTGTGGGAGATCTTCGGGTCTGCCGGGTTCCTTCGTATCCTCGGTCTGCGAACCCACGCGCAGCTACCACCCATTCGTTTCGCAGCGGATCGAAGTAGCTTTTTCTTGATACGAAGAATGAGTAACTATTGCCATGAATCAACGCGATCAACGCTTCACACCTCTCACCCAAACCGCCACCACCCACCCCGTCCTGCTGATCGACACCCACGCCCCACTGCCCGAACTCCACGCCTGTGCCAGCGAACGCTTGCACGCCACGCTCGATTACCTGACCTTGGTGGCCTGCAGCAGCCTGCGTGATTCGGCAACGAGCGACATCAACACCATCACCAATGTCGCCCGGATCCTGGTGCAGGATGTGGCGGATGTGTTCGGCGTGATCGAGCGGCGCGGGCTCGAAGGCTGAGCCATTGTGGGAGCGAGCTTGCTCGCGATGGCGGCGGCACAGTCAATAGCCTTGCAGGCTGAAATACCGCTTCGCGAGCAAGCTCGCTCCCACAGGGGAAATGCGTTTAGCCCCGATAATCCCGCAGGAATTTACCTCCCTCACCACGGGGCTCCTAAGCCACACAGGGAGTGCCTAGCCCAGTTGTCGGCGCACGGCCAGTTCCACGCCGCGGATTTCCGCCAGGCCCTTGAGGCGACCGATCAGTGAGTAGCCGGGATTGCTCTTGCGGTGCTGATCGTCCAGCAGTTGATGCCCATGGTCTGGACGCAGCGGCAAGCGCGGGCCGCCTTCGCGTTCACGTCGGCGCTCTTCAGCCACCAAGGCGCCGATGACCCCGACCATGTCGACGTCGCCGTCCAGGTGATGGGCTTCATGGAAGCTGCGTGGGTCGGTTTCCCGGCGGGTTGAACGCAAGTGAGTGAAGTAGATGAACGGCGCAAAGTGCTTGGCCATCGCCACCAGGTCGTTGTCTTCGCGCACGCCATAGGAACCGGTGCAGAACGTCAGGCCATTGGCCGGGCTTGGCGCGGCATCCAGCAGCCATTGGGCGTCTTCGGCGGTGGACAGGATGCGTGGCAAGCCGAGCAGTGCCCGGGGCGGATCGTCCGGGTGGATTGCCATGCGCACACCCACCGCCTCGGCAACCGGGATCACCGCACGCAGGAAATACCCCAGGTGTTCGCGCAACTTGGCCTCGTCGATGTCGGCGTAGGTGCGCAGCAAGTCACGGAAGTTGTCCAGGCTGTAGTGTTCCTCGGCACCGGGCAAGCCAGCAATCAGGGTATTGACCAGGGTTTCGCGCCGGGCCGGCGTCAGTTGTTCGAAGTAGGCCTTGGCCTGCCGGATGTCCTCGGCGCTGTATTCAGCCTGCGCTCCCGGGCGCTGGAGGATGAACAGGTCGAAGGCGGCAAACGCGGTTTGATCGAAACGCAAGGCCCAGCCGCCATCCGCCAGCTCGAAAGACAAATCGGTTCGGGTCCAGTCCAGCACCGGCATAAAGTTGTAGCAGACGATATCGATGCCGCAGCTCGCCAGGTTACGCACGCTTTGCTGGTAGTTGGCGATGTACTCGTCGCGCCGCCCGCAGCCGCGCTTGATGTCTTCGTGCACCGGAATGCTTTCCACCACCGACCAGCTCAGGCCGGCCGCTTCGATCAGCTGTTTGCGCGCCGCGATGGCGTCCACCGGCCACACCTGGCCATTGGGAATTTCGTGCAACGCCGTGACGATACCGGTCGCACCGGTCTGGCGGATGTCCGCCAGGGAGATCGGGTCTTTGGGGCCGAACCAGCGCCATGTCTGTTCCATGTTCTTCTCCTTGTGATCAGTTGGGTGCGGTAAACGTGAGTAAAAAGCTGCCGATGCCATCGTGGGCCAGGGCGTCATAGGCGCCTTGCACTGCATCGCGAAACGCCGCGCGAGCCGACAACTCAGCCGGGAAGACTTCATCCAGATCCAGAAACGCCTCCACCAGCGACGGGCCTTCGAATCGTCCCGCAAGATCGGCGAAGGTGGCGCTCAACGGGTCATCGATCACCTGCGCCGAACCGCCGGACAACGGCTGCGTGCAGTAGCGAATCCAGGCGGCGATGCCCAAGGCGGTGCAGGCGATGTCACGTCCCTGATCAAGCAGTCGCTGCGCACCCAGCAACCAGCGTTGCGGCAGCTTCTGCGAACCGTCCATGGCGATCTGGCGCAGGCGATGTTGCAGGCTGTCATTGGCGAACCGCGCCTTGAGATCGTGGGCATAGACCGAAAGATCGATACCCGCTGGCATGTCCAGCGTGGGTGCCGCCTCGTCGGCCATGTAGCGTCCGATCAGGTGCAGCAGGTTCGCGTCACTGACGGCCTCGAACACCGTTTCGTGACCGACCAGCAGTCCCACATAGGCCAGCAACGAATGGCTGCCATTGAGCATGCGCAACTTCATCGTTTCGAACGGGCCCACGTCGTCCACCATCTGTACGCCCTCCACTTCCCAGTCCGGGCGGCCAAGGGGAAAGTGATCCTCGATCACCCACTGGCTGAAACTTTCACAGACCACTGCCGCCGGGTCGTGACAGTCCAGTTGCTCCAGCCGGCGGAAGGACTCGCCGTCCATCGCTGGCACGATGCGGTCGACCATGCAACTGGGAAACGCCACCTGTTGCTCGACCCACTGCGCCAGTGCCTCATCCTGCAACGCCGCCAGCGCGCTGACTGCCTGGCGGGTGCGTTGGCCGTTGTCGGGCATGTTGTCACAGCACAACACTGTGAAGGCCGGGACGCCTGCGGCGCGGCGCCGGCGCAGGGCTTCCAGGACGATCCCGGGGGCCGAGCGCGGCGCTTGCGGATGGGCGAGGTCATGGGCAATCGCCGGGTCTTCGCTGCGCAGTTGCCCCGAAGACGGGCTCAGGCAATACCCCTTTTCAGTGACCGTGAGCGTGACGATCCGCGTCTGCGGCGCGGCCATGCGCTGCAACAACTGCTCCAGGTCGGGACCGCCCTCGCCCACATACAAGGCCTGGCGCAGCACCTCGATCTCGCGCAGCGTCACTTGCTCGCGGTCGCGGTATTCGGCCACATGGTAGCGACCGTCCTGCTCGCGCAATTGCTCGACCAAGGTGCGATTGGAGCGCAGGTTGGCGCTGCACATGCCCCAGTCGCTTTCACCATGGCGATTGAGATGGCGTTGCAGGTAGACCGCCTGGTGCGCGCGATGAAACGCGCCCAGGCCCAGGTGCACGATACCGATCTGCGTTGCACTGCCGGTGCAAGGTACACGTTTCACAACAGGCATCGACTCACTCCTTCTGTTCAGGAACGGCCCAGGGCCGAAACGGGCTGCGGGCTTTGTGCCGCCGCGCTGCCGGTATCCGTCACCGACAGCGGTTTAACGTAGCGCGCCACACACACGGCACCGATCACGGTCAACAGCCCCGCCAGCAGGAACGCACTGGTGAACGAACCGGTGAACTGCACCAAAAAGCCCGTCAGGGTCGGACCGACAATGCCCGAGGTGTTCGCCAGAAAGTGCATGAAACCACTGACGCCGCCCACCCGCGCCGCCGGAACGGTGTCCTGGATGATCGCCCAATAGATGGCACCGGTGAGGTAAAGGAAGAACACCGCCAAGGCGACGAGAATCACCGCTGGATACAAGGTAGTCACCATCCCGGCACAGGCGATGCAGGCGGCGCAGGCCAGCAGGCACGTCACCAGCACCACTTTGCGGGAGAACATCATCCGCCCGGTTTTCTTGAACACGAAGTCGGAGATGAAGCCGCCCAGGGCCAGGCCGAGGAAACCCAGGACCCAGGGAATGACCGTGGCGATGCTCATGTCCTTGACGTTCAAGCCGTGGGCCATGGTCAGGTAGCTGGGGAACCAGGTCAGGAAGAAGAACAAGGTGTAGTTATAGGAAAAGAACGCCAGGGAGGTGAACAGCACCGTCGGCTGCTTGAGGTAGAACCGCAAAGGGAACACCTGTTGTGCCGCCAGCTCGCCCTGCCCCTCGGCTCGGAGAATATCCTCGGCGCCCTCGCCTTCGGGCCGTTCCTTGACGAACTTGAACCACACCGCCGCCCAGACCAGGCCGATTAGCATGATGATAAGAAACGAGATCTTCCAGCCGTAGGTGACGGCGATAAAGCCCACCACCGGACCGGAAATCGCCCCACCCAGCGGCGTACCGGACATGGATGCGCCAAGCGCCCGCGCCCTGCGCTTGGGGGTGTACCAGTTGTTCACCATCTTGCTGGTGGTGACGCTCAGCGGTCCTTCGCCCATGCCGAACAGGATGCGGATGAGCACCAGCGAAGCGAAGCCCACCGTCAGCACCGTGAGGCCGCTGAACAATGACCACAAGACCATGGCCAGCAGCAAGGTGGTCTTGGCGCCGTAACGGTCGGCGGCCCAGCCACCGATGAAGTTGAAGGCCGCATAGCCGACGAAAAAACTGCTGAAGATCATGCCCATCTCACCCGTACTCAGACCGTAGTCCTTCTGGATGAAAGGTGCTGCCACAGACAATGCCGACCGGTCGAGGTAATTGATGACCCCGGCCAGGAACAGCATGATGATGATTAAGCTACGTCCTTGACCAAACATGGTGGAACCTCCCGCTTGTTGTGTTTATTCGGTGAGGGTGCCCATGACAGGCACGGTGAAACCGGTGGTGCCGACGGCTCAGTGATGGGCGTTCGTCAGCTCCACCAGCACTTTTCGGGTTTGCTCGGGGTGCTTTTCGATCAGGTCGATGGCGCCGGGCATTTCGTCGAAGGTGACGCGATGACTGATCAGGTCCTGGACTTGCAACTTGCCGCTGGCGATCAATTCGATCACCCGGGGGAACTTGCGGTTGTTGAGCCGCGACCCCACCAGGGTCAGTTCCTTCTTGATCATTTCCAGCTGCACCAGATCACTGGGCGTGGCATTGAAGCCCAGCAACCCGATACGCCCGGCCGGCGAGGCCAGGCGCACCATCTGCGGCATCAGTGCCGGAATGCAGGCGGCATCGACAATCAACGGCACGCCCTCGCCTTGGGTCAGCTCGCGCATGACGGCTTCGACATCCACTTGCTGGCCGTTGAGGGTCCGGCTGGCGCCCAGCGCCCGTGCCGTCTCCAGGCGGCTGTCGATGACATCGGTGACGGTAATGTCGGTCAATCCCAACGCCCGGGCCATTTGCACCAGGGTCAGGCCGATCACCCCGGCGCCGTAGATCAACACGCTGTCGCCAGGGTGCGGCTGCATGCGATCGAGTACGTTCAGGGCAATGGAATAAGGCTCGACCAGGGCGCCGTGGCTGAGGGACATCGCATCGGGCAGGCGGTGGGCGTTTTCGGCCGGTACGCAGACCTGCTCGCTGAAGCCTCCGTCGCGGTGCACGCCAATCACTTGCAGCCGCGTGCAGACATTGGGGCGGCCAATGCGGCAGGGATAACAGGTGCCGCAACTGATCACCGGATCGATGCACACCCGGTCGCCCACCTGCAGGTGCTCGACGCCTTCACCGACTTGCCGGATCACCCCGGAGAACTCATGGCCGGTGACACGGGGAAAACGCACGAATGCGTTCTGCCCATGAATGATGTGCATGTCCGAGCCGCAGATGCCGGCATACGCCACATCGACCTGGACCTCGCCGTGGGCGACTTGGGGTTGGTCGACCTGGGCCAGCCCGAACTCGAAGGGTGCTCTTACCTGGAACGCTTTCATCAGTCACTCCTGACGGGGCGTTCGCCCCGTTTGCTCAAAGGGTTGAAGCCGCTTCACCAATGCCAGAGCGTGCCGTCTTCGAGACGGTTGACCGGCAGGCTGGCACGCTTGTAGGGGTACTGGCGGGCAAGGTCTTCATCGATGTCGACGCCATGCCCTGGGGTTTCGCCCGGTGTGAAGTGGCCGTCCTCGAAGCGGTAGGCATGGGGGAAGACTTCATCGATGCGGTCTTCGTGAGGCATGTGTTCCTGGATGCCGAAGTTGGGCACCCACGTATCGAAATGCAGGGCCGCGCCCATGCACACCGGCGACAGGTCGGTGGCGCCGTGAAAGCCCGTGCGCACCTGGAACAGCGCGGCGAAATCGGCAATGCGCCGCACATGGGTAATGCCGCCGGCATGCACCAGCGTCGTGCGGATGTAGTCGATCAACTGTTCCTGGATCAACTCGCGGCAGTCATGGATGGAGTTGAACACCTCGCCCACGGCCAACGGCGTGGTGGTGTGCTGGCGAATCAGGCGGAAGCTCTGCTGGTTCTCGGCCGGCGTGCAGTCTTCCAGCCAGAACAGGTTGTACGGTTCCACGGCCTTGCCCAGGCGCCCGGCTTCGATGGGCGTCAGGCGGTGGTGCACGTCGTGGAGGATATGCAGGTCATCACCAAAACGTTCGCGCACGGCGGCGAACAGCTTGGGGACGTAGTTGAGGTATTTGGCGGTGTCCCAGACGTGTTCGGCGGGTAGGTCGCTGTCGGCCGGTTCATAGCGCTCGCCGCTGCGCTTGGCGACACCGTAGGTGGTGGCAATGCCGGGCACGCCGCATTGCACACGCACGGCTTTATAGCCCAGCTCGACGTGACGGGCGACTTCGTCCAGGCACCCTTCGATGTCCTTGCCGGTGGCATGCCCATAGACCATCACCCGCTCGCGGCTCTTGCCGCCGAGCAATTGGTACAAGGGCATGTTCGCGGCCTTGGCCTTGATGTCCCAGAGCGCCACATCGACGGCGGCGATGGCCGTCATGGTCACCGGTCCCCGACGCCAGTACGCACCGCGATACAGGTATTGCCAGATGTCCTCGATGCGGTGGGCATCGCGGCCGATCAGCGCGGGCAGGACGTGTTCCTCCAGATAGGCGACGACCGCCAGTTCGCGGCCATTCAAGGTTGCATCGCCGATGCCGTAGAGGCCTTCATCGGTGACGATTTTCAACGTGACCAGGTTGCGCCCCGGGCAGGTGACGATGACGCGCGCTTCAACGATTTTCATAAAATCAGACCTGTGCAACAGAAGGAAGTGAGGATGCGCCCATGTCCGGCATGGCCGCCTGGGCAATCAGTGCGCCCCGGTATCGAACGACCTGGGCCGCCAGGCGATGCCCCCAGCGGGCGGCCTGCTGTGGATCGCCGCCGCGCAGGCGACAGGCCAGGTAGGCGGCACTGAACGAATCACCGGCAGCGGTTGTGTCGACGACATCGGAAACGGTTTGCGCGGGCACCTCGAAACGCCCTGTCGGACATTGGATCAAGCAACTGGCGGCGCCACGCTTGAGGGCGACTTCGCGTACGCCCGCCTGGGCGTAGGCACTGAACAAGGCGTCCGGGTCGCGATAGCCGAACAGGCTCGCGTCATCTTCCCAGGTGACCAGCGCCAGGTCGGTCAGGTGCAACAGGTCGCGGTAGGCCTGCCGGGCCGATTCAGGATCGGGCCAGAGGTGGGGGCGGTAATTGTTGTCGAAGACGATGCGCGTGCCCGCGCCACGAGCCCTGGGCAGGGCCCGGATCAAGCGTTGGCGCCCTTCCGGTGTGAGGATCGCCAGGCTGATGCCGCTCAGGTAGACGTAATCGTAATCGGCCAGTGCAGCGAGCATGGCGTCGGCCTCGGGGCCCTCGAACATGCGCCGCGCCGCCGCTTCCCCGCGCCAGTAGAGGAAGCGCCGCTCGCCGTGGGGGTCGGTCTGGATGAAATACAGCCCCGGCAGCGCGCCTTCGATCACGCGGACATGAGCATCACCGATCCCCTCGTCCAGCCAGGACCGGCGCATGGCGACGCTGAACGCATCGCTGCCCACGGCCGTCATGTAGTCCACGGCCACTGCGCCATGGGGATTCAATCGGGCCAGGTAGACCGCGGTGTTGAGCGTATCGCCACCGAAGGTCTGCGTGATCGCGGCACCCGGCTCACCGCGCATCTCGATCATGCACTCCCCCACCAACGCCACTTTCAGCGGGCGGGCGAAGCGGGCCTGCGGGCCATGGTTGAGCGATAAATCCATCATCAACGCGCCTTTCTTGTTTTTAAAACGGCGTTTCATTTTTATCTCAAGGCCCGAGTCTAGTCAGATTTCCGGCCTCGTCAAGCAAAAATGAAACAGCGTTTTGTTCTGCTTGCGTATATCCTTGGGTTTTACTTTCACGTTGGAGCCTTCATGGACAACAGCGTCATTCCCAATAACGATCTGGTGTCGGCGGTGGGCCGGACCATGGCCGTGCTCGAGGCATTGGCCGAACATCCGGAAGAAAGCGGCGTGTCGGAAATCGCCACCAAACTGGACATGTCCAAGGCCACGGTTTATCGCTTCCTGCAGTCGCTCAAGGCCCGTGGGTATGTGGTGCAGGACGCCGAGGATCGCTATCGCCTCAGCGTCCGGCTGTTCGAACTGGGCGCCCAGGCCCTGCCCCACCTGGACATCGTCCGGGAAGCGGAGCCCGGGATGCGCAGGATCAACGAGCTGACCGGCGAGACCGTCCACCTGGGGATTCTCGACGAAGGCAGCATCGTCTACGTGCACAAGATCGACTCCAAGTACAACCTGCGCATGTACTCGCGGATCGGCCGACGGGCACCGTTGTACTGCACCGGCATCGGCAAGGTGCTGATGGCCTGGCTCGAAGAAGACGAGTTGCTCGCCCACCTGGCCCAGGAAAGCTTCGAGCGTCGCACGGCCAATACCCTGACCAGCGCCGAGGCGTATCTGCAGGAACTGGAGACCGTTCGACAGCAAGGCTATGCCGAGGACCATGAAGAGTTCGAAGACAACATGCGTTGCCTGGCGGCACCGATCCGCGACCGTTTTGGCCATGTGATCGGCGGGATGAGTGTTTCATTCCCGTGCTTTCGCTTCAGGGAAGAGTTGAAGCAGGACTACGTCAAGCAACTGATGCACGCCACCCAGCAGATCTCAAGCCAGTTGGGCTGGCGTACACGTTAATCGCAAGAGCCGTGGACGAACCTGTGGGAGCGAGCCAGCTCGCGATGACGTCAACACATCCCACATCACTGCAAACTGATCCTCCGCTATCGCGAGCAAGCTCGCTCCCACAGAGGATGGGTGGTGACTGCGAAGTCTGTGAACGCCCGGCAAAACTGTGGGAGCGAACTTGCTCGCGATGACGTCAACACATCCCACATCGCTGCAAACTGATCCTCCGCTATCGCGAGCAAGCTCGCTCCCACAGAGGGTGGGTGGTGACTGCGAAGTCTGTGAACGCCCGGCAAAACTGTGGGAGCGAGCTTGCTCGCGATGGCGGTGTGTCAGTCAACGTCAATCCCGACTGACCCGACGCCATCGCGAGCAAGCTCGCTCCCACATGAATTCGCGGGTGTTCACAGCATCTGCACACGACACAAAAATCTGTGGGAGCGAGCTCGCTCGTGATGAGGCCAGCAAGCCCAACATCCCTGCGACTGAACCACCGCTATCGCGAGCAAGCTGAACTGGCCTAATGATTTTGGACACTTCAATCGGGCGCTATGATGGCGCCCAAATCTGAGGTGTTTTTGGTTATGCGTAAATCTTACTCCAGTGAGTTCAAACTCAAGGCCGCCAGCATGGTGCTGGACGAGGGCCAGTCAGTTCCCGATGTTTGTGCCAGTTTGGATATTGGCCCTACGGCCTTGCGCCGCTGGGTCGACCAGGTTCGCAAGGAACGCTTGGGTTCGACCCCGGTGGGGGCCAAGGCAATCACCGCCGATCAGCGGGAAATTCAGCAGCTCAAAGCGTTGCTCAGGCAAAAAGACCTGGACATTGAAATCCTAAAAAAGGCCAGTGCTCTCCTGCTTTTGGACTCCAAAGATCATTCTCGTTGATCAATGAGCTGGACGAGCAGTACGGCGTTAACAATTGCTGTCGGGCGTTTGGAGTCA
>NZ_FMXV01000042.1:0-43960 GCF_900104425.1 Pseudomonas sp. NFACC13-1
ATAGCGCTCGACCCACTTGTAGCCAGTCTTTCGGCTGATCTGATAGTCCTGGCACAGCCGGCTAAAGCTGTGCTTTTCGGATAGATACTCAGCGATGAACATCACTTTGAGGTCCATAGGTTTCAGCTCTCTCCAGGGCATGGTCAGATCCTCGCGAAATCGACCCTGCCAGTTAAAAACTGTTACCTATGTGCGTGAACTGATTTGTAACCCATGTGGGTGAGTCATACCGGCAAAGACTTTTTGGTTACTTTTGGGGCGTTTGCCAAAAGTGACCCGCTGTAAGAGCGGAACCATAAGCCGCCGTTACCGCAGCAATGGATATGTACTCCGTCAACAACATCCTGGCCGGCTGTCAGGCCGCCATCGCGAGCAGGCTCGCTCCCACAATTGGATCGGGGGACAACCGAAAGAGATAAGCCCGCTCCCACAGGGGATTGGAGGTGTCGCAGATATCACCGGCTACACAAAACAACTGTGGGAGCGAGCTTGCTCGCGATGGCGGCGGGTCAGTCGACATGGAGGCCAACTGAACGGACGCTATCGCGAGCAAGCCCGCTCCCACAGGTTTTGGCTGCTGACCAACGATCAGCAGCCCTCACTCAATCAAACATTCGGGCAAGGCACCGGTGCCCAGTCGCCCAGGTCCGGGTTCTTGCACATGCTGTTGACCTGAGTGGTACCGGCACTGGCAACCTGCTTGCTTTCATCCTGCTTGGCCTTGGCGGTCAGCAGGGTTTTCTCGGTGGTCACCGCTTCTTTCGGCACGGTCGGCAGGTCTTTCTTCTTCGCCGGCTGCACTTTCTTGATTTTCTTGTTGTTGGTGGTCTGAGCCACGACCGGCGTGGTATCGGCAGTGGCCACAGTCACCACGTCAGTACGCTGCACGCCCACTTGCTGCAGGTCTTTCTCGTAGGCCTGGGTGTAGTTGTTCAGGTCTTCGGAGGCTTTGCCGTTGACCGCGACGATCAGGTCGTTCGACTCTTTCAGGCCAGCGACGATTTCCGCCAGGCGCTTGCGGCCTTCGGTGTCGTTGACGGTCTTGGCCTTGCGGTCGGCAACCAGTTTGCTGAACGCGTTCTGGTAGCACTGCTGCGAGGTCTTGGCGTAGGCGGTGCTGCGGTCGATGTCGGAGACGCTTTTGTTGACGTCGGCGGCGTAGGAGGCGATGCGCTGGTTGTCGTCGGCGATCTGCTTCTGGCGCTCGGTGTAGTAACCGGCGGCACCACCGGCCAATGCACCGCCCGCGGCACCGATGGCGGCGTTGCGGCCACGGTCTTCCTTGTCGGCGGTCAGGGCGCCCAGCAGTGCACCACCGACGGCACCGACAGCGGCACCGGTGACGACCGACTTGGTCATGTTGCCTTCGGTGGAGCGCAGGTGCTGCACCGGCTCGTAGCAGTTAGGGTAGTACTCGACCTTGGTGCTCGACGCGACCTTGGAGGTCGGCGACGTGGCGCAGCCCGTCAGCACGGTGCTGAAGCCGACAGCCACCAGCAACAAATGACGCTTGGAAACCGAAGCAAAAGGTTTACGGGAGAAAAGCATAGTTGTGTTCTCGTTTAAGTTTTGACCAGCTCAGCGCGGCCCTATCGCCGCCTGAGTCCCTTCCAAGCTCGCTGACAACGAACACTCAAGACCGCTGAGCGTTCGATGCGAGCAATTCCTTCAATATCGCCGCCGGATCGGCTCGTTTTTGCTGACGATAATCCCCGACATGACGAACGAATAACGTTGCGCGCGCCACCAGGCTCTTGCCCAGTACCGGCTTGCGTTCCAACTCTTCCTTGATGCGCTGGAACTGCGCCTGGATCACGGCATCGGTGTAGCGCGTGCCGGTGGCCAGGTTGTCGATGTAGATCGCCACTGCGCCATCCAGCGCGCTGCGACCGTTGTCGATGGCCGTGGCGAACAGTTGCGCGCTGGCCTCATCCTTGGCGTCCAGCGCGGCCTGCCGGCTGTTCTGCAGATTGGTCAGGCGAATGTTGTAGTTGTTGACGGTCTCGGCCACCAGGGCCGACGACTGGATCAGGTTGCCCGCTGCTTCCTCGCGCTGCTGGGCGATGAGCGAGACGTTGCGCTTGAGCTCTTCGTTGACCAGGCCCAGTTCGGCTTGCAGGCGCGGGTCGACGCTGGCGGCGATGATACTGTCCAGGCGTTTGGTCGGGTCGTCGGCGTCATCGATGGCGTCGGTCAGGGACGCGAGGCGCCCCTCTTTCTGCCATTGGGCAAACAATTCCTTGTAGCGCGAACGTGGCGCCGACAACGCCCCGACGGCCACGCGGAAGCCGGTGGTTTCGTTGCTCTGCTCGGTACCGTCGGCGGCGAACAGCGGGTACTCGCGACGCATCCCGGTGAACAATGTGCCCTCGCCTTCCAGGTAGTTGCCGCCCTTGACCACGAAGCCGCCATAGGCGCCCTGGCGGCGACCGGCGTGCACCAACTGGAAGGACTCCTGGACCATCTCGGCCGCGTTGCCCACCACATCGAACAGGCCGATGGGGTTCGGCAGCTTGGTGCCGATGGGCATCAACCGCGCGGCCTGGCCGGTGCCGCCGGCGACCTGGTTGAACACCGCCCAATCGGCCAGCGGCCCGTCGCTTTCACTGCCTTCCAGGCGGCGCGGAAACAGGCGCCCTTCCAAGTCCTGACGGCTCACGGCCTGCCCGCCGCGGGCGGCGAATTCCCATTCGACTTCCGTCGGCAAGCGCACGAAGCCCAACCCGCCGTCTTCGGCGGAGGTGCCGCGACCGCTCACCGGCAGCAGGTCCTTGTGGTATTTCATCAACCAGGCGCTGTACACCGCCGAGAAGCGCTCGGCCTCGAACTTCGACAGTTTCACCTTGGGCAAACGCCCCGCCACGCCTTGGGGCAAATCGGCTTGCAGGGTTTCGCAGGCCGGCGCCGCTTCGCCGCTGGCCAGCGATTGCGCCTGGGCCATGACCTGGGCGTATTGGCGGGCCGTGACCTCGTACTTGCCGATGAAGTACAGCATCGGTTTTAGCGGCGTCTTGGCGTCGGTCTTGGGCATCAACGGCGTGATGGTCTTGTTCCAGTCCGTGGGCAGGTCCTTGAGGGTGAACTGTCCGTTGATGAAGTCGCGCCGGTAGCCGGAAATGAACGACTGCTGATAACCCGCCTCGCCTTCGCTGAACGGGTAACCGAGGCTGATCTCGCGGTCGTCCAGGGTGCCCTGGGCGAGGATGTAGACGTAGCGAAACACCATCTGGCCTTCGCACGGCAGCGGCAGGCTGACGTCGTCGGGTAATGGCTTGGGGTTGTCCAGCTTGTCCGTGCTTTCATCAGCCCAGACCAGTCCGGCCAGACTCAGCGCCACGGCGGCGCCCAATAACTTATACATCGCGAATTCCTTCACACGCCTGGATGCGCGCCACCCGCCAGCCACCACAAGCCGCCGCGACAGCGCTGACGCCGAGCACGGCCAGCAGGGCCAAGGTGTAATGACGCACCAGCAGATGACTGGCGTACTCACCCGGCATCTGCGCAAATAAATGGTTCAGGCCCGACTGCGCCAGGCCATACAGGCCGGCGCTCAGCAAGGCGGCAAATGTGGCACTGTAGAGCGCCTGCAACACCACGAACAGCAACAGCGCAGCAGTGGAAACCCCCAGCAGGCGCAACACCGACAGCTCCCGGCGCTTACGCTCGACCGCCGCCAGGGCGCCGGCAAAGATCGCCGCGAACGCGCCGGCCAAGGCCAACCCGGCGATGATCCAGAACACGATCGACAGATTGCGGCTCAGCGATTGCACTTGTGCGATGGTCTGGGCCTGGGTCGAGACCAGCAGGTTCTGCCCGGCGAAATACTGACGCAGCGGCTCGACGTCGCCAAGGCTGCGGGCATACAAACGAAACGCCGGGTAGACCCGTTGCCCGGCCACACTCACCGCATCGCCCGGCCAGCCAAACGCGGGCACGGCGCGGCCATCGCGGTAATCCTCGGCGGCCTCCAGCAAGGCCAGCGGTGCAAACAGGCCGTCCCGGGCGAAGGCTTCCAAGGGCAGTACGTGCAGGACCTGTACGCGGGTGCGCTGCGCCTCGCTGCGACCGGCCACCTGCCGGCCGAAACTGGCCTGCACCCAATCGCCGGCCTTGGCGCCGAGCTTTTCAGCGGCGGTCTGGCTGAGCACCACTTGATCCAAGCCTTGAGGCACCGGCAAATGCTCGAACAAGGGATCGTTGGCCGCGGTGGGAATCATCTCGACCGTGACAGCCGAAGCATCGCTGCTCAGCTCCGCCGTGGCGGCGATCTGGCGGGTGCGCGGCAAGGCAAAGGCCACGTCGCCGCGCTGGCTTAACTGTTCGATGAATTCGGCACTGAAGCGACCGCCGCCCAAGGGGATGATTTCCCGGGTGGCCGGGTCGTTCTGCAAGCGCTCGGTCAGGCTGCTGACCAGGCCGAACTTCAGGCCGAACAACACCAGCAGCGGCGCCACCACGGCCACCAGCGCGAGCACCGAGCAGGCCGACAGCCAGGCATCGTTGCGGTAATCCTGCCAGGCCAGGGAAGCCACCAGCGCGCCGCGCATCAGCAAGCCTCCCCGAGAGTGGCGGTGACACCGCCGTCGGCATCGCGACGGCAACTGATGCGTCGCACCTGCAAACCGCTGGCGCGGGCCAGCGCCTCGTCGTGGGTGGCGACCACACAGCACACGCCATGTTCGCGGGCCTGGGCCACCAGCAACTGCATGACGCGCTCGGCGTTCAGCGGGTCGAGGGCGGCGGTCGGTTCATCGGCCAGCAGCAGGCGCGGCCCATGGGCCAACGCCCGGGCACAGCTGACCCGCTGGCGCTGGCCGACGGATAAGTCCGCCGGCTTCTTGTCCAGTTGATCGGCGATGTCCAACTGCCCAGCCAGGCGCGTCACGCTTGCGTCATCCTTCAAGCCCAGCAATTTGCGCGACAACGCGATGTTGCCGCGCACATCCAGGAAGCCCAACAGGCCGCCGGTTTGCAGAACATAACCCAGGTAACGGCTGCGCAGCTCGGCCAAGGTGCCCTGTTGCGACGCACGCCACAATTTGGCGATGTCCAGCGGCGTGTCGGCGGGCGTGAAGTCGAACTGCCCGGCCTGATCCGGTGCCAATACCAGCGCCAGCAGGTCCAGCAACGTACTCTTGCCACAACCGCTGGGACCGACCACCGCCAGTTGTTCACCGCCGCGCAATTGCAGCCGTGGAATCACCAGGCTGTAGCGCTGGCTGCCGGCGCCCCGGCTTTTGTGCACAGCGTTGAGGCTCAGCATCACGGCAGCGTCGACAACGGAACGCGGTACAAGGCATCGCCCGGCTCGGCGTCGCCGAAGCGCACCCAGTTGGCGAGGTCGTTGTGGAAGGTTTCGTAGAGGCGGATTTTCGAATCCAGCTCGTCGATGAAATCTTCCTGCTCGGCCACGCTCAAGGACAGCCACAAGTCCTGGGTCATGTTCAGCGACTTGCTGCGGTACGGCAGCCCTTCCAGGTACTCGCCCAGAATGCCGCCGTCGGCCAGGTTGCCGCCCTTGCGCAGGGCCGACGGGTCGCGGCTCATGTAGGCACTGGCGCTGGCGATTTCCTGGAAGAAATCCTTGGGCGAGCTCTGGGTCTTGCGGGCCGCGTCGACGATCAGTTTCAGCGACTGCTGCAGGTCGTTGAGTTGCAGCTTGGTCAGCATCACGCAGACCTGGAACGCCGGCAGCGCCGGGTTGGTCAGGTCGCGGTCGGCGGTCCAGGCGCTGACCAGTTGCGGCGCCTGGCTGGCGGATTTGCGCCCCAGGAAATCCATGTGCATCGCGTAGCCGACCGCGGCCGACTTGTCGGCCAGGCTCGGCGCGGCACTGAGCAGTGGCACGCTTTGCGCCTTGTTGCTGCGCACCTGATGCACCAGGTCGGCAAACACCGAACCGATCTCGTCGACCCGCTCGCCGAACTTGCGCACGTCGGCGCCCGGCACCGGAATGTACAGGTCACCGATCTGCGGGTTGGCGTCGGCGGTCAGGGTGCGGTACTGGCTCTGGGCGCCGGCATGGGTTTTCTTGCCCGCGTCGCTGAGCAGGTGCAAGGCGTAGATCTTGATCTGCTTGCCCAGCGCCGCCTGGCGCACTTCGGCCTCGTTCATTTGCGTGGCGGCAAATGGGTCGTTCTTGCGCAGGGCACCGGCGTCGGTGACTAACAGGATCAAGCGCCCGCCGTAACCGGACCAGTCCATGCCTTCAACGGCTTCCATGACCCCGGCGAACGCATCTTCGTTGAACGAATGGCTGGACACCGTCGATGCCTTGACCTGCCGCGCCAGCTCCATGAAGCGCTGCGGGTCGCGGCCCTGCTCGAGGGTGATCAGGGTCTTGGCGACGTATTCCAGGCCCGGGGTTTTCTTGACGCTGCTGCGGAAACCCACCATGCCGAAGCTGACGCTGTCCAACTCGCCGCGCTCGGCGATGCGGGTTTGCAGTTCGTGGACCACGTCGCGCACCTGGTCGATGTAGGGCTGCATCGACACGGTGGTGTCCACCACCAGCACTACGGCGGTGCGGAACGCGTCGGCGTTGGCGGTGGTGATCGGCGTGTTGCCCGCCGCCTTGGGGGTGTTGCCCGGGTCGATGGACGCCACGTTCAGCAACTGCACCGGCTGGCCGTTTTCATCGAGGCTTTCGCGGGAATCGAAGATCGGCAACAGATAGAACTGGCTCTGCGGCACCGCGCTGGCGGCCGGCTCAAGGGCCAGCACTTGCTGGTCGTCCTGCGGGCTCTGCTGGGCCTTGAGCAACACGTTCTTGGCGGCTGATGGGTTAGCCAGGAGCTTTTCCACTTCCCCAGGCTGACGCAGGAACATCACTGGCGCACGGCCGGAACGTTCGGTGAACTTGAGCACCAGGCTTTGCTTCCAGTCGCTGACCTGGGCGGCGGGCAACCAGCCGTCGCTGCGCCCGTCGGTGGCCGCCCCGACCCGCACCCACGCGCTGCCATCGACGTCTTTGCGCTGATACACGTACAACACCGAAAACGCCGGCAGTGCCTTGCCCGGTGCGGCACCCGGCGCCTCGGCGAGTTTCGCCCCCGGCTTGCTGAGCACACGCTGGAACAGGGTTTTCTTGCCGGCCATCAACAGCGGACGCTGGCCACCGTCGGCCTCGGTCGCCACGGGAGGCTGGGCCGGCGGGGCGACGGGTGGCTTGACCGCCGGCACGTCCGGGGCCTTCGGTGGCTTCACTTCCGGTGGCTTGGCCGAGGGGGTCGTGGCCACCGGCGTCTTCACTTCTTTGCCATCGTCACCGGCCAACCACCAATAACCCGCGCCACCCAACGCCAGCGCCACGGCGACCGCAACGGCAGCCAGGGCGAACACCGGTCCCTTGCGTTGCTCCGACACCGAGGATTGAACCGTCGGTTTTATCGGCGGCGGAACGGGCTTGGACTGTGGCTGCGGTGGTGAATAAGCCGGGCCGCTGGGAATGTCGATGGACATGGGCGTCAAGCCCGCCAGGTCATCCACCGCAGGCGACGTGGTCGGCAGTTGCAACGACAACGGCCGGATCAGCGTCGCTTCCGACTCCTCAGGCAGGTTATCCAGCGCCCGCAGCAACGCCGCCGCGTCCGGGAAACGCTCCGCCGGGTCCTTCGCCAACAGTTTGCGCAACACGTCCTGATAACGGCCGTGGTGCACCGGTAACTCCGGCAACGGTTCGGTCAGGTGCGCCAGGGCCGTGGACAGTGCGTCGTTGCCGGTATACGGCAGTTTGCCAACGAGGATTTCGTAGAGCACCACGCCCAGGGCGTACAGGTCGGCGCGACCGTCGATGTCTTGCCCACGGGCCTGTTCCGGGCTCATGTAGCTGGGCGTACCGACGGCAAAGCCGGCCTGGGTGAACTGGGTGCGGTCGTCCAGGGACTTGGCGATGCCGAAGTCCGAGAGCACCGCCGTGCCATCGGCGCGGAACAGGATGTTGGCCGGCTTGACGTCGCGGTGGACCAGGCCCAAACCGTGGGCATACCCCAGGGCCGAGGCGATCTGGCGGATGTAGGTCAGGCCCTGCTCCGGCGTCAGGCCCGCGGCGATGCGTTCCTTGAGCGTGCCGTTGGGCAGGTATTCCATCGCCATGTAATACAGCTCACCGACGTTACCGATGTCATGGATGGTGACGGTGTGCGGGTGCGACAGGCGCGCCAGGGTCTTGCCTTCGCGCAAAAACCGCTCGCAGAACGTCGGGTCGGCGGCCAGGGCCGCCGCCATCACTTTCAACGCCACCTTGCGCTCCAGCGAACGCTGGGTCGCCAGGTACACGCTGGCCATCGCGCCTTCGCCGATCGGCCCTTCGATGTCGTAGCCGGGGATGACAATGTTCAGGGTCAAGCTCATGACGGCACCTTCACGACCACCACGGTGATGTTGTCCGGCGCGCCGCGCATCAGGCCCAGGGACACCAGGCTGCTGGCGATTTCGCCGGGCTCGTCGTGGCTCAGTACTTCGCGGATCTCCTCGTCCTCGACGGTCTTGGTCAGCCCGTCGCTGCACAACAGGTAGCTGTCGCCAGGCACCAGCAGCAGTTCGGTCAGCGCCAGGTTCAGTTGCGCCTCGACGCCAATGGCCCGGGTGACGATGTTCGCCCGCGGGTGCACCCGCGCCTCGGCTTCGCTGAGCAGGCCGCTGTCCTGCAGATCCTGGACGTAGCTGTGATCCCGGGAGATCCCTTCGAGCACGCCGTCGCGCAGGCGATACAGGCGGCTGTCACCGGCCCACAGGCACATGCCCCGCAGGTCGCGGACGGCCAGTACCACCACGGTACTGCCCATCATGGTCACGCCACGGTTGGCGGTTTCTTCCCGCACGGCGGCGTTGACCCGTAGCAGGTCGCTCTGCAGCGCCGCGACGTATTCGTCCAGCGAACGCCCCATGGCGATGCTGCGCAGGCTGTCGACGATCAGGCTGCTGACGTAATCGCCCGCCGCGTGCCCGCCCATGCCATCGGCCACCACCCAGAGGCCGTTTTCCGGCAGGTCCAGGCAGGCGTCTTCGTTGACCTGGCGGACCATCCCGACATGGCTCTTGCTTGCAGACTTGATTGCTTTTCCGGCACTTGGACGCATCTACACAACACCTTCTTGGCCGAGCAAAAATTGCGCAAAATCGGCGGCTGCCGGCAATCCCTGGCAGCGCATCAAACCCGGGGCAATGCGCTCCGACCCCTGGCCCCACCACAGGCTCGCGCCTTCGCAGGCCGCCTCGGCCAGGGCGCTCAGACGCCGCTGCGGATCGGTGGCGTCGAAGCGATGCAGGCTGGCGAAACGGCTGCTCGACATGCGTGGCAGGTACATCGGGCTACCGAGGGTTTCCAGCTGTTCGTTGAACGCCTCGAAACTGGCCTCCACGCTCAACGTGCTCAGCAACAGGTTCTCGACCCGCTCGAACCACTCGTCCGCACCGCCCACCACGGACGCCGGGTCCGCGTCGGGCTCCAGCAGCACCGCGACGGTCAGCGGGAAATAACGGCCGACCCGGTCGATGCTCGGCATCACCACCCCACAGGCGGCGTCCGGGCCACACACACCCGGCGCGACCATGAAGCGCCACAACGGGCTGACCAGATAAGCATCCAGCCAGCGCTCGCCGAGGCTGCTCTGGCTGGCGAGCAGACCCGCCGCCAACCACGAATCCCACGGGCCGATAAACCCCTGGGGCAAACCCCGGCTGACGAAGTCGCCGCGGCTGGCCAACTTTCCGTAGAAGCCCGGCGTACTCATAGCCGCTCCGGCAGGCTGAAGCCGCTGAGCACCCGGCTCTTGAACGGGTTGAAGGCGCTGTTGGCCCGCAGCTCGTAAGAGGCGCTGGCACCATCGACCCGCAGCCGCAGGTTGAAGCGATCCGGCGAGTTGCCGGCGGTCAGGTCCGATTGCTCCAGCAAGCGGAACCAGGCCCACGGCCCGTCCAGGGTGATGCCGGAACGACCGCTGGAAGACGGCGGCATGATGGAGATCCGCACCACGCCGATGCTGCCCGGGTTCGGCCACTGCATGGCGGTCGGACGGCTCGGGCCGTGGTCGTAGCTCAACTGCTGGCCGTCGAGGTCGAGCAGGAACTGGGTGATGGTCGAGTCCATCGCCACCGGCTTGAGTTCGAAGCGCACCATCGGCTGGGTGCCGCCGGAACGGAAGAACGCATCGCGGATGGTCGCCGCGCGCTGGAAGGTCTGCAGCGCGCCGGGGGAGATGCCGAGCTTCTGCGCCGCGCCCGGCTGCCAGCGCCAGGTCGGCGTCGAGGTGTCGACGTAGGGTTGCAGGTACTTGCGGAAGTAGTTGTCCATTACCCCGCCGACGCCGAAGAACTGGCCGAAATCGTCCAGGGTCGCGTCCCGCGCACTGCCCGGCGACATCGGATAGCGCCCGGCCAGGGACTGGCGATAGATGTTCACCACTTCGCTGGTCCAGGCGGCGTTCAGTTGGTTGCGCACCCCGCCCATCATGCTGTTGGTGGTGGAGTTGACCACCGACTTGACCAGGCCCTGCACCAGCGGCGGCTGGCGTTCGGCGTTGAGGCTGACCCGCGTGGCGGCAGCCGTGGCCTGGTTCTTGGCTTCGCCGAGCAAGGCGTCGCCGCTGGCCCCGACCATGGCGCTGACCTGTACGTACAGGGCGTTCATGTCGGCCAACAGACCGTCGATGGCCGCCGGCTCGCCTTCGCTTTTGCTGACGATGCTGTTGAGCTCGGCGAAGTGCGCGGTGATTGGGTCGTCGCTCGCCGCCGGCGCGTTTGGCGTCGCCTGCTCCTGGCCGAGCAAGCTGCCCAGGCGTTCCTTGAGCTTGTCCACGCCACCTTCCACCGGCGCACCTTGGGCGGCCAGCAGGCGTTCATCCTGTTGCAGGTCGGTTTCCTTCGCCACCGCCACCAGCAGTTTTTTCAGCGGCGAGGTCGGGCCGGAAATCACCCGCAGCACATCGGCGGCCTGGGCCACGCTGGTGATCGGCACGAAGTCGATGTCGGCCAGCAAGGCGTCCCATTGGCGCAGGTAGTCCTGGAAGTACAAGCGACGCACATCGGCGGCCAGGCTGGCGACGTTCTGCTGATCGGCTTGCTCAAAGCCCAGCACCCACTGCTCTTCGGCCAGGGTGCCGGTCTGGCTCAGGCTGGTGAGCAAGAAGCCCTGGCGGTAGCCCTTGACGGTGAAGAACCCACTCAGCGGCTCGCCCAACGGCTTGCCGCTCTTGCGGCTGAACACCAGCGCCGCGTCACGCCCGGCGGCTTCGTTGATGCGGAAGTCCGGGATGCCTTCGGGCAGTTTCTGGCGCTTGATCCGGTCATAGACCCGCTGGGCCACCGGCAATTGCTGCAACTGGCGGCGCAGGTCTTCGACCAGGCGCGTGTCCAGGCGCGCGAGGGGCGGACGCCGCTCGAACAACGCCTGCAAATGCGCGGTCAGGGCCTGGCGCTGCTCGGCCGGCAAGTCCCGCGGCAGGCTGCGGTCCCAATCCAGGGCGATCCAGGCCTTGATGAAGTCGGCGTCGTAATGCTCGGTGTCGGCGAGCATCAGGTAGGCCTTCAAGCCTTCGTAGAGGAAATCCGAATTGCCGCCGCTGTGCAGTTGCTCTTCGATGCGCGTCAGCAGGCGTGGCGCGAACACCGCGATCAGCAGCTTGCGGTAGACACTGCCGGACTCGGCTTCGAGCATGTCGCCCTGGTACAGGCCCAGGCCTTCGGCCCAGCTCGGGGCGTCGTCGGCCAGGTGTTTCACGGCGTTGAGCAATGGCAACACCGCGAGCACATCCCGTTGCGCCGGGCTGAGGTTCTGCACGGTCTGACCCAAGGGCGCGACCTTCTGATCGACCTGGGCGATGTAGGCCTGGTTGGCACGGTAGCTGACCCACCACAACGTGCTGACCACCAGCACCAGCACCACCGTGGAGGCCAGAACGCCGCGGGCGATCCACTTGCGCCGACGCTCGACTTTCGGGTCGACGCCCACCAGCCCGCGCTCGGCGAAGGCCACGGCGGTGAAGAGTTTCTCGATGAAGTAGCTGCGCCCGGTGCCGGTCTGGCGCGCCAGGTGCTGACGGTCCAGGTTCATGCTCTGGGCCATGGAACCGATCAGGCGGTCGATCGGGCTGCCTTCCTGGGTGCCGCTGGTGAAATACACACCACGCAGCAACACGCGCTCTTCGAAGGCGTTGGGTTTGAACACCCCTTCGAGGAAACTTTGCAGGCAATCCTTCAGGGCGCCGAACTGCTGCGGGAAGCCGTAGATCAGGTCGCGCCGCGCCGGGTCGCGCTCTTGTTGCAGGCGCTCCACCAGACGGTCGTTGAGGCGCTGTTCAAGGCCGGTGAATTCGCTTTGCAGGTGCGCCAGCGGGCTGTCGTTGCTCTTGCCGTCGTCCAGGGCGAAGGTCATGCCCCAGACCTGGGCGCGCTCTTCCTTGCTCAGGGTATCGAAATACTCCATGAACCCGGGCACCAGGTCGAGCTTGGTCAGCATCAGGTAGATCGGGAAGCGCACGCCCAGCTGGGTGTACAGCTCCTGGATCCGCAAGCGAATCGCCGCGGCATGGGCGGCGCGCTCAGCGTCGCTGCCCAGCAGCAGGTCGGACAGGCTGATGGCGATGAACGCACCGTCGATCGGGCGTCGGGCCCGTTGCTTTTTCAACAGGCCCAGGAAGCCCAGCCAGGCGGCCTTGTCGATGGTCGCGTCGCTGTCCTGGGTGGTGTAGCGGCCGGCGGTGTCGAGCAGGACGGCCTGGTCGGTGAACCACCAGTCGCAATTGCGCGTACCGCCAACACCGCGCACGGCACCGGCGCCCAGTTGCGCGGCCAGTGGAAAATGCAGCCCGGAGTTGACCAGCGCGGTGGTCTTGCCCGAACCCGGCGGGCCGATGATCACGTACCACGGCAGCTCGTAGAGGTTGCGACGCTCGTCACCGCCCAGCTTGGCTTTCTTGAGCAGGGCCAGGGCTTCGTCCATGCGCTGGCGCAGGGTTTCGAGCTCTTCGGCGGTGGCGATGCTGGTGGGGTCGGGCGGGGTTTGCGCGGCCAGGCTGCGCATCACTTCGGCGGCCTGGCGGCGCGCCTGGATGATGCGGAACACCCGGTAGGCGATCCACACCGCGAACACCAGGATGATCAAGGCCCAGCGGCGGCCTTCAGGCACCAGCCAATCGAGCAGCGGGCCGACGAACCAGATGATCAGGCTGAGGGCGATCAGCCCCAGCAATGGGATGACCCAGCGGGTCATAAAACTGAAAAACGCCTTCACTCGACCCCCTCCGCCAATACTGTGATTTCAACCCGACGATTACGCGCACGCCCCTCTGGGGTGGCGTTGGACGCCAACGGCTCGGTGTCGCTGCGGCCTTCGGCGCTGAAGCGCTCGGGCTGGCCGGTCTTGGCCGAAAGGATTTGCAGCACCGATTGGGCCCGCGCTTCGGACAACGCCCAGTTGGACGGGAACCGGAGGGTGGCGATCGGCCGATTGTCGCTGTGGCCGGTGACCAGGACCTGGCCCTTGACCTTGCGCACCGCATCGGCGATGCGCAGCATCAGCGGCTGGAAATCGTCCTTGATGCTGGCGCTGCCCGAGGCGAACAGTTCGTCGCCGCGGATGGTCACCACCGAGCGGTCGACGGCGTCTTCCACGGCAATCCGGTTGGCCCGGATTTCATCGGCCAGAAAGCCTGCCAGGCGTGGGCGCTCGACCACTTTCGGCTGCACCACGGGGCGGTCGATGGTCTGCACCGGGATTTCGCCCAGGAAGTGAATGTTCTTGAACACCGGCTCGGCATCGGAAGCCAGTTTCATGCGCAGGCCGAACAGCAGCGCCAGCAGCAAGGCCGCGCCGATGGCCACGGCGATCCACGGCGGCATGAACTGCGCCAGTCGATCACGGGCCACGGTGACACCGCGCCAGTGCGGCGACAGCTCGCGTTCGTAGTCGCCCCGGGCGCTGCGGATCACCGCACTGGTGCGCTCACGCAACGCTTCCAGTTGGCTGCGACCGTCGTTCATCACCCGGTAGCGCCCCTCGAAACCCAGGCACATGCACAGGTACAACAGCTCCAGCAGGTACAGGCGCTCACGGGGGCTTTGCAGGCAATGCTCCAGCAACTGGAACACCTTCTCGCCGCCCCAGGCTTCGTTGTGCACGGTGATCAACAGGCTTTGCTTGCCCCAGTCACTGGTGCCGCCCCACGGCGTGCTCAACACCGCTTCGTCCAGCGCGGTGCACAAGGCATAGCGGGCCAGCAACACATCGTTGCGCACCACACCGGCGGCCTCGGCGCGCTCTTCGAACTGGCGCAGGTAGGCCAGCAATTGCGCGCGCAAACTGGCCGGCGCCGGGTGGGCGATGGTGTTGCGCAGGCGCGTCAGCAGGGCCAACAGTGGGCCGGCGGCGCTTTCCAAGGGGTTGAGGCCCTCGGCCTTGCCGGTCAGGACCGGCGCGGCCGGCATCGACAGCGGCGCCGGCTGTGGACGACCCGGGTCCGGACGACCAGGGTCCGGGCGGAATGGATCGGCGCCACGGCCACCGGGCGTCGGCATGAATTGGGTACGATCGTCGTTGCTCATCGCGGTTTATCCTCGGATCGCCCAGAAAGCCAGGTTCAGCCCCGGGAACTGGCCGGCGATGTGGAACGCAAAGCCGCCGGAGTTGCTCAACTGCTGCCAGTGGTCGCTGCCCCGGTCGAGTTCGTAGTAGGTGGAGCCGGCGTGGTACGGCAGTTGCCGTGGCGCCACCGGCAACGGCAGCAGGCCGATGCCCGGCAGTTGCAGGTTGACCAGGTCGCGGATGTGCTCCACCGAGCCGACCTTGCTCTGCTGGCCGAAGCGGCTGCGCAGGGTTTCGGCCGGCACATCGGCACGCACCACCAGGATGAAGCTGGCGCTGTCGAGCAGGGTCTTGTCGGCCAGCATCGCCACGTGGATGCCGTAGGCTTTCTCGACAATCGGAATCGGCGTCGCCTTGCTGTCGATCAGCATCGACAGGGCTTCGCGCAGGGCCTGCATCACCGGCGCGTAGCTGAGGGCCAGGTCATCGTGCTGGTACGGCGGGTATTGCTGCGGTCGTCGCCCGGACGCGGTGAACGTGGAAAACTCCCCGGCCAGGCTCACCAGTTCGCTGTAGAAGCGCTCGGGGTGCAACGGGCTCAACTGGCTCAGGTGCTGGATCAGCGGCTGGGCGCGGTTGACCAGTTGCAGCAGCATGAAGTCGGCAATCTCCGAGGCGCCACCGGCACCGGACGCCACCACCCGCCCGGCCAAGGCTTCGCCGCGTTGATGCAGCAGGCCCAGCAGTTCGCTGCGAAACGCCGCCAGCGGTTTGGAGGCGATGACATCCAGCAGTGGCGGGATGTAGGTGTCGTCGAGCACCAAGGCACGGTCGGCACGTTTTTCCTTGATGCGTACCACACCGATGGCGGCGTAGTCGCCGATGCCATCCTGTTCGGTCAACAACCGCAGGGCCCGGGAGCCAAGGGCCACCGGCGCGCGGTTTTCGAACGGCGCGTTATCGTCGCGCACTTCGCACACCTGGCTCACATAACGCGCGGCGCCGAGGTCTTCGCCTTCGTCCACGGTGTCACGGGCGCCGGCGCGCTTGAGCGGCAAGGCCAGGTACACCAGGCCGTCGCGCAGGTTGTCGTCGACGTTCAGCGGTGTGGGCGCCAGGTCATCCTGGGGAATGTTGAAGGGCGTGCCGTCCGGCAACAGGCCCCGCGCCGAGATGATCGCCAGCTTGCCCTGGGCCAGCAGGCCCTGGTCGATCAGCAATTCGGAAAAACCCCAGGCGCCGGCCGACAATGGGCGGCTGCGTGCGTCGATGAGGTTTTCCAGGTAACGGTCATGCTGTTGGAAGTGCTGCGTTCCAATGAACATGCCTTCCGACCAGACCACGCGATTGTTCCAGGACATGGGGGCTCCGATTGCTTATTGGGCAGGGCTGGATGGGGGAACGACGACGGCGCTGCGCACGGCGCGCACATCGAGGCTGATCTGGTATTCGGTGTATTCGCGCGCCGGGACATTCATCACCGTGCGCCACAACGACTGGTCCAGTTCGCGATAGCCCACCAGTATGCCGATGTGCCGCGTGGCCGGGTCGAGGTCGCGTTGCAGGCTCAATTGCTGGCCGGGCTGGATCAGCACCTCGTCCTGGTCGATCAGGTCGGCACCCAGCGTGGCCTGGGCCCGCTCGGCCAGGGCGAAATAATCGGAACGGCCAAAGGTCGCGGCATTTTTCAGTTCGAAAATGCGCACCCGGACCGGGGCCGGCTGGCCGGTGGCACCGGGGTTGAGCCCGGCAATGGCATGGAAATGCAACTCGATGGCGGCGGTGTCGGCCTCAGCTTCTTCGGGCTGGGGGTTGGCCGCATCCTTGGCGCACGCCGTCAGCAGAAGCGCGGTGGCGACTGCGAGTAAAAACCTGGGAATCATCCTGCGTCCTCAATGACGTTTGAGCTATCCGTTGTTGGCTGATCAATATTGTTCTAGGACGGCGCCGCTCAACGGCGTCGCTGTCGTGTGCTGTGTTCTTCGTAGGCGCGACTGAACTCGCGACCGAACAGGTCCTGGAAATCCTCCTGGGCTTCCCGGGAAATGTTGCTGTAGAGCTCGGTGAACTGCTGCCAGTACTGGGCCTGCCGCGAACCGCTGAAAATACCCGAAAGCCCACCGGGCTTGGCCATGCGTTCTTCCAGTTGCGCCGGCTCGAAGCGCCCCAGCAAATGCTTGATGGCCGCTTCCACACCGGCCATTACCGCCAGTTGGTGGGCGCGCAAATCGTCGAAACTGTCACGCACCGCCGCGTCCGGGGCCATGAACGCCTGGTTGCCGTGGCGCAACAGCAACAGCAAGGCTTCATCGACATTGGGGGCGAACTTCAGCGGGTTGTTTTCCACCGGCTGGATCATCGTCTGCTGGATACGGAACTCACCCTTGAGGCTGCTGCGGGCGCGCAAGACATCGATCAGGCCTTCGACCATCAAGCGATAACTGCGCCCGATGTTTTCCATCTGTGCTTCGGCATTGGCCTTGTCCAGGCGCAACTGGTCCAGCCCGGCACCGCGCAGGAAGGCTTGCAGCAAGTCGGGTTGGGCGGCCTCGACCGGCGCGGCCGGAGCAACCGGGGTAACTGGAGCAACCGGCGCAACCGGCGCAACCGGCGCAACCGGCGGTGCGACCGGGGTCTCGACGCGGGTCACCGGTGCTTCACGCACGGGCGCCGGCGGCGGTGCACTGATTTCAGCAAAGATGTCGACGAGCGGAGGCTGCGAAACCGGGGTCGCGATCGGCTCAACCACCGGCGGTAGCGGCGGCGGGGTTACGGGCTGCGGGGTAACCGCCACCGGTGCCGGCTTGTCGCTGAACGGGTCCCAGTCATCCGGAATCACCGAGACAGACGGCGGTACAACCGGCTCGACCACAGGTGGCGGGCTCGGCCGGGCAATTGGCGTCGGCGGGCGGAAGTTGTGCTGCTCGGCCGGGACATGGTCAGGCTGGGTGGCCGGCGGGACACTGCTCGGGGTCAAGAAGTCGAACAGGTCCGGCAGGGTGTCCATGGCCGACACGCCCTGGAAATGCGCAGGCGAGGCCACCTGGATCGGTGACGGCACATGCGCGGCGGTGCTCTGCTGCCCCATCAAGGCCTCGAAACTGCTGGGCGATTCGGCGAACGGATTGCTGTCGGTGACCGGCAGGTTGAAATCGACGCGGGCCTGGATTTCATAGTCACCAATGCGGATCACTTCGCCATCTTGCAGGGGCTCGCTGTTGCCCTTGCGCAAGCGAACGCCGGCCTTGACCAATTCCACACCGTTGGTGCTGTTATCGGTCAAATAATAACGCCCGTCTTTGTATTGGATAACACAATGTTTACCGGAAACCAGGCGCTCGGGGTCCGGTAATACCCAGTCGTTATCGGAATTACGGCCAATTGCCATCACTCCCTGGTCCATGGACTTTTCAGAACACTGGCCTGGGGTAATTTTGTGATAACTAGTGATAGTCAAACACAGCGGCATCTTGCCTCCTTGCTGAATACTTCGCGCGCGGGCGGGGTGAGAGGGTTCAGACCCTGACGACCGCCGGCAACCTGCCAACAACCGTAAGAACGGCTTTTTGCCAGCATGATTGCTGATCATAACCGTCTTGCGTGACAAAAACCCCACGTCAGTTGCCGCTTCGACCGGCAGGTCGGGCAGGCTGTTAAGCGCATCACAACTGTTACATGGGGCATACACAGGCGAAATAGCTTACCTTGACAAGCGATAAGTACTACACCAAAAATGCACAACTTCTTGAATATACATGATGGCACTTTAGGATCATCGCAGATCTAAAGGGCCATTACCGTCAAGGAACATGTGAAGTTTCATTCGAAACTTGCGTGTGAACTGCCCGACTTCTATCAAGCGGGTGATAGGGAGATCGATCCAAGTGGATGTGCCTTTGCTGCTCGCCGCCGTTTCCGCGACTTCTCCGTGCGGTGAAGATCTGGAATATGACGCGGATTTCCTGCGCCTGGAACGCGACTCCCGGGGCCAACCCGAGCGCAGCATGGGCGATTCGATCCTGCCTGCCGAACCCCCTGAATGGCGCAGCATCCAGCAGCAGAGCCTGGACTTGCTGCAGCGCAGCAAAGACCTGCGCATCACCCATTTCCTGATGCAAAGCTCCCTGGCCCTCGAAGGCCTGCCGGGCATGGCCCGTGTGCTGACGCTGATCAGCGAGCTGCTCAAGCAATACTGGGCCGAACTGCATCCGCGCCTGGACGCCGATGACGATAACGACCCCACCGTGCGCATCAATGCCCTCGCCGGCCTGACGTCCGATGTCACCATCCGCCTGTTGCGCGAAAGCATCCTGACCCGTTCGCGGACCTTCGGTGCCGTCAGCCTGCGCGCCGCCGCCAACGCCAGTGGCCTGCAGAGTTTCCCGGATGAAAACCTCGGTGCCGAACAGCTCGCCGGGGCCCTGCTCGACAGCGACCCCGAGCAGCTGGAAATCACCCGCGCCGCCCTGCTCGAAGCCCGTAGCGCCGCCGAAGCCATCGAACAGCAGGTCAGCGACCAGGTCGGTTCCGCCCAAGGCGTGGACCTCGGCCCGTTGAAGCAACCTTTGAAGATGGCCCTGCAGATTCTCGGCCAGTTCGCCCCGCAGAGTGGCGACAGCGCCCAGGCCGATCCCGTCAGCGACAACAGCGCAGCGCCCGCTGAGCATGTAAATGTCACAAGCTCACCGCGTAATACCAACACCGTCAGCGGCGACATCAACAACCGCGACGACGTGCTGCGCAGCCTGGACCGGATTCTCGCTTACTACACCCGTCATGAGCCCTCCAGCCCGTTGCCGGTGCTGTTGAACCGGGCCAAGCATCTGGTGCACGCCGATTTCGCGGCCATTGTGCGCAACCTGATTCCCGACGGCATGAGTCAATTTGAAAACCTGCGCGGCCCAGACAGCGAATAAAAAGCGAGCGGATCACGCAGTCACGTCACCGGTACCCCCGATGACGCCAACACCGTCGCTCAAGCGACCAGGAGCAGCAACGTGGCGAAGCAAAGTTCTCAGAAATTCATCGCGCGCAACCGCGCGCCTCGAGTGCAGATCGAGTACGACGTCGAGCTCTACGGCGCCGAGAAAAAGGTCCAGTTGCCCTTCGTCATGGGGGTAATGGCCGACCTCGCCGGCAAGCCCGCCGAGCCTCTGGCCCCGGTGGCCGACCGCAAGTTCCTCGAGATCGACGTCGACAACTTCGACTCGCGCCTCAAGGCCATGCAGCCGCGCGTGGCGTTCCATGTGCCTAACGAACTGACCGGCGAAGGCAACCTGAGCCTGGACCTGACGTTCGAAAGCATGGACGACTTCAGCCCGGCGGCCGTGGCCCGCAAGGTCGACTCGCTGAACAAGCTGCTCGAAGCGCGCACCCAGTTGGCCAACCTGCTGACCTACATGGACGGCAAGACCGGCGCCGAAGAAATCATCATGAAGGCGATCAAGGACCCAGCGCTGTTGCAGGCCCTGGCGAGCGCGCCGAAGCCAGCACAGGACCAATGATCATGACTGACAATACAGCCCGCGAAGGCGCACAGAACCTGGGCGCAACCCAAGAAACCAGCGAGTTCGCGTCCCTGCTGCTGCAAGAATTCAAACCCAAGACCGAGCGTGCCCGCGAAGCCGTTGAAACGGCCGTGCGCACCCTGGCCGAGCAGGCCCTGGCGCAAACCGACCTGGTGTCCAACGACGCCATCAAGTCGATCGAATCGATCATCGCCGCCATCGACGCCAAGCTCACCGCCCAGGTCAACCAGGTCATCCACCACCCCGACTTCCAGCAACTGGAAAGCGCCTGGCGTGGCCTGCACTACCTGGTCAACAACACCGAGACCGATGAGCAGCTCAAGATCCGCGTGCTCAACATCTCCAAGACCGACCTGCACAAGACCCTGAAGAAATTCAAGGGCACCGCGTGGGACCAGAGCCCGATCTTCAAGAAGATGTACGAAGAAGAATACGGCCAGTTCGGCGGCGAGCCTTACGGCTGCCTGGTGGGCGACTACTACTTCGACCAGTCGCCACCGGATGTCGAGCTGCTGGGCGAGCTGTCGAAAGTCTGCGCGGCCATGCACTCCCCGTTCATCGCCGCGGCATCGCCGACCGTGATGGGCATGGGTTCGTGGCAGGAACTGTCGAACCCGCGCGACCTGACCAAGATCTTCACCACCCCGGAATACGCCGGCTGGCGCTCGCTGCGTGAGTCGGAAGACTCGCGCTACATCGGCCTGACCATGCCGCGTTTCCTGGCGCGCCTGCCTTATGGCGCCAAGACCGACCCGGTGGAAGCCTTCGCCTTCGAAGAAAACACCGACGGCGCCGACAGCTCCAAGTACACCTGGGCCAACGCCGCCTACGCGATGGCGGTGAACATCAACCGTTCGTTCAAACACTTCGGCTGGTGCTCGCGCATCCGTGGCGTTGAATCGGGCGGCGAAGTGGAAAACCTGCCAGCCCACACGTTCCCGACCGACGACGGTGGCGTGGACATGAAGTGCCCGACCGAAATCGCCATCTCGGACCGCCGTGAAGCGGAACTGGCGAAGAACGGTTTCATGCCGCTGCTGCACAAGAAAAACACCGACTTCGCCGCGTTCATCGGCGCCCAGTCGTTGCAGAAACCGGCCGAATACGACGACCCGGACGCCACCGCCAACGCCAACCTGGCCGCGCGCCTGCCGTACCTGTTCGCCACCTGCCGGTTCGCCCATTACCTGAAGTGCATCGTGCGCGACAAGATCGGTTCCTTCAAAGAGAAGGACGAGATGCAGCGCTGGTTGCAGGACTGGATCCTCAACTACGTCGACGGTGACCCGGCGCACTCCACCGAGACCACCAAGGCCCAGCATCCATTGGCTGCCGCCGAAGTGATCGTCGAAGAAGTCGAAGGCAACCCGGGGTACTACAACTCCAAGTTCTACCTGCGCCCGCACTACCAGCTCGAAGGGCTGACCGTGTCGTTGCGCCTGGTATCGAAACTGCCGTCGGCCAAGGGCGCGTAAAAACTTATTGAAACGGGTGGCGGTAACCCTGTGGGAGCGAGCTTGCTCGCGATAGCGGTGGATCAGCTTGCATTGATGTCGGATGTGACGCCGCCATCGCGAGCAAGCTCGCTCCCACAGGGGATCTCCAGCAGGTTGGAGATCGTCTTCCACCCCGTTCAGCACCCGTAATTTCGCAAGGTCAGCGTCAACCAAACAATGTGGTTAGAAACCACACAGGGAGAAAACATGGCTGTTGATATTTTCATCAAGATCGGCGACATCAAGGGCGAGTCCATGGACAAGGCCCACAAGGACGAGATCGACGTCCTGAACTGGAGTTGGGGCATGTCCCAGTCCGGCAACATGCACGTGGGCAGCGGCGGCGGTGCGGGCAAGGTCAACGTCCAGGACCTGTCGCTGACCAAGTTCGTCGACAAGGCTTCGCCAAACCTGATGATGCACTGCGCCAGCGGCAAGCACATCGACAAGGTCAAGCTGACCGTGCGCAAGGCCGGCGGTGAAAGCCAGGTCGAGTACATGATCATCAACCTGGAAGAAGTGCTGGTCACGTCCCTGAGCACCGGCGGTTCGGGCGGCGATGATCGCCTGACCGAAAACGTCACCCTGAACTTCGCCAAGGTGATGGTGGACTACCAGCCACAGAAAGCCGACGGCACCAAGGAAGGCGGTCCGGTCAAGTTCGGCTGGAACATCCGTCAGAACGTCAAGGTGTAATCGAAAATACCCCCGGTGCCACGCGCCGGGGGTGTTTGGTGCTTGCTCGAATCCAATCTGTTCCCTTTCGGTGTCTGAGTCATGGCCAAGCCTTCGTTTATCAATTTGTGGAAAGCCTATTCCGACCTGCTGGTTGCCCATCCTGACGCAAAACCCTGTGACGGTCCCTGGGCAAACCAATGCGCCATACGCATGAGCCTGACGCTCAATGCGGAGAAAACCATCAAGGTCAACAAATCCACCTACACCAAAGACCCCTTGTGCAAGCATGAACACGCCAGGGGCGCCGAATCATTGGCCAACTGGTTGTGGAAGCACCACCTGGGTGCTCCAACCAGACTCAGTAACAGCACCGAAAACCGACGCACGTTGATGGGCAAGACCGGCCTGATTTTCTTCAAGGACTGCTTCCAGCAATCAGGCGAGACTGCCGAAGGTCGTAGCGGCGACCATATCGATCTGTGGAACCGTGGCCTGACCCAAACCAGCGACCTTTTCTATCGATCCAAGGAGATCTGGTTCTGGGAGCTCACTTAATGAACAAGGCCCTGTTCGCCCTATGCCTGACGACTAGCCTGGTCAGCCTGAGTGCATGCGCCGAGCATGCGGGGACGCCGACGACCCAGGCCGTTTTCGTGGGCCAGCCACTCAGCCTGGTTGACGATCAGGGCCAATGCACGCTGGTCAAACCCGACCAGAGTCGCATGAAGCTGGACATGGAATGGCCGTGCGGCTTCAGCCTGGACAAACAGCAGAAACTGCGCGTGGAAATGTTCAACAACATCCCGATTTTTGCGGTCTGGCGCAGCGAACACATGCCCGCCCCCAGCCGCGATTGTCTGAGCAAAATGCAGGCTATCCGTCAGATGCCAGAAGGTTTCGAGGCGGGGACGGTCAGCCTGTATGCAGCTTGCGGCGCCGGCGGAGACCAGAAAATGTACGTGGCACCTTTTACGTGGTAACCGAAATCGCCACCCGCGATCGCCTCCAGCCCTCCCTATTGGACCGGTTGACCGACGACGATCCGACCAACCCCAAGGAAAGCGCCGACAAACGCGTGCTGTCCCTGACCCAATTGAAAGCCTCGGTGCTGCGTGACCTGGCGTGGCTGCTCAACACCACCTCATTGCTCGACGCCGATGCCACACTGCACACCCCGGCGGGCACCTCGGTGGTGAATTTCGGCCTGCCGGCGCTGGCCGGCAACAGCGCGTCGAACGTCGATGTCTCGGCCCTGGAAACCTTGATCCACCAGGCCATTGCCACCTTCGAACCGCGCATCCTGCGCCACACCCTGCGAGTGCGGGCCCGGGCGACCGCCGAGATGAACCACAACGCCTTGAGTTTCGAGATCGAGGGCGACCTCTGGGCCCAGCCGGTGCCCCTGCGCCTGATGCTGCAGACCGACCTGGACCTGGAAACCGGCCATGTGCGCGTGGTCAACGCCGACCAGCGGAGACGATCATGAACCCGCGCCTGCTGGAGCTGTACAACCAGGAACTGCACCACGTGCGCGAAAGCGCGGCGGAGTTCGCCAAGGAATACCCGAAGATCGCCAGTCGGCTGACGTTGTCCGGCATGGACTGCGCCGACCCGTATGTCGAGCGCCTGCTGGAAGGTTTCGCCTACCTGACGGCGCGGGTGCAGCTCAAGCTCGACGCCGAGTACCCGACCTTCACCCACAACCTGCTGGAAATCGCCTACCCCCATTACCTGGCGCCAACGCCGTCGATGACCGTGGTGCAGATGCAGGCAGACCCGGACGAAGGCTCGCTGAGCAGTGGTTTCCCGCTGCCCCGCGATACCGTCCTGCGCGCCGCCCTGGGTCGCGAAACCCAGACCTGCTGCGAGTACCGCACCGCCCACGCGGTGACGTTGTGGCCGTTGCAGGTCAGCCAGGCTGAATACTTCGGCAACCCGTCCGTGGTGCTCGGGCGCCTGGCCGCCAGCGAGCCCAAGGCCAAGGCCGGGCTGCGCATCACCCTGCGCACCGGTGCCGAACTGCCGTTCAACAGCCTGGCCCTGGACAACCTGCCGCTGTACTTGAGCGGCGCCGACGAACAGCCCTTCCGCCTCTACGAACAACTGCTGGGCAACGCCTGCGCGGTGTTCGCCCGCAAGCCCGGCGGCGACTGGGTGGAGCGGCTGCCCCAGGATGCGTTGCGCTCGCGCGGTTTCGACGATGCCGACGCCGCGCTGCCGGTGGTGTCCCGGGCCTTCCAGGGCTATCGCCTGTTGCAGGAATACTTCGCCCTGCCCCACCGCTTCCTGTTTGTCGACTTCACCCAGTTGAGCCGCGCGGTCAAACGCTGCGACGGCCAGGAACTGGAGTTGATCGTGCTGTTCGACCGTCACGATCCAAGCCTGGAAGGCAGCGTCGGCGCTTCGCAGTTCCTGCCGTTCTGCACCCCGGCCATCAACCTGTTCCCCAAGCGCCTGGATCGCATTCACTTGTCGGAACGGGTCAACGAACACCACGTGATCGCCGACCGCACCCGGCCGATGGATTTCGAAGTGCATTCGCTCAGCGGCCTCACCGGTCACGGCACCGGGCCGGAGCAGCCGTTCTTGCCGTTCTACGCCGTGCGCGATCCGTCCCGCTATGGCCGCGACCAGGCCTACTACACCGTGCGCCGCGAACCGCGCGTGCTGTCCAGCGACCAACGGCGCAACGGCCCGCGCTCGACCTACATCGGCAGCGAAACCTTCGTCAGCCTGGTGGACAGCCAGCAAGCGCCCTACCGCCACGACCTGCGTCAACTGGGCGTGACGGCATTGTGCACCAACCGCGACCTGCCGCTGTTCATGGGCGTGGGCAACGGCAAGACCGACTTCACCCTGGCCGACAGTGCGCCGGTTGGCGCCGTGCGTTGCGTGGCAGGTCCCAGTCGCCCACGGGCCAGCCATGCCCACGATGCCAAGGCCTGGCGGCTGATCAGCCAGTTGTCGCTGAACTACTTGTCGTTGAGCGAACAAGGCCAAGGCGCCGCCGCCCTGCGCGAACTGCTGCGCCTGTACGGCGACAGCAACGACGCGGCGCTGCAATTGCAGATCGAAGGCCTGCGGGAAGTCAGCAGCAAGGCCTGCACCCGGCGCTTGCCGATGCCCGGCCCAATCGTGTTCGGCCGGGGCCTGGAGATCACCCTGGAATTCGATGAAAACGCGTTTCGCGGCACCGGGGTGTTCCTGCTCGGTGCGGTGTTCGAACGCTTCCTGGCACGCTACGTGTCGATCAACAGTTTTACCGAGACGGTGATCCGTACCACCGAACGCGGCGAGATCATGCGATGGAAAGCCAAGCCCGGACGTCGTCCGACCCTGTGAGTACCCTGGAGGCGATGCACCAGGAGCCCTGGGAATACGACTTCTTCCAGGCGTTGCGGCGCATCGAGTGCGAATCCCCCGAGCTGCCGCGCCTGGGCCATTCCCTGCGCCTGGCCGATGACCCGTTGCGCCTCGGGCAACAGGCCGACTGCACCTTCGCCCCGGCCACCCTCGCCTCGGTGCAACCGGGCGGCGACGGTACGCCGGCGCGCCTGGAGCAATTCTTCTTCGGCCTCGGCGGCCCCAACGGCCCGATGCCGCTGCACATCACCGAATACGTGCGCGAACGCCAGCGCAACAACGCCGACGGCACCAGCAAGCGCTTCCTCGACGTGTTTCACCATCGCCTGCTCAGCCTGTTCTACCGGGCCTGGGCCGAAGCGCGGCCGACTGTCAGCCATGACCGCCCGGACGATGACTACTGGTCGGCGCGCCTGGCGGCCCTCAGCGGCCGGGGCATGCCGAGCCTGCTCAACCAGGGGCTGATCCCCGACACGGCGAAGCTGCACTACAGCGGCCACCTGTCGGCGCAAACCCGTTACCCGGACGGCTTGAAGGCGATTCTCAGCGAGTACTTCGGCCTGCCGGTGGAGATCGAAGAATACGTCGGCCAATGGCTGGAACTGCCCGAACGCAGCCGCGTCGGTGTCAACGCCCGACTGGGCGTGGACTTCTGCCTCGGCCGCTTCGTGTGGGATCGCCAGCACAAATTCCGCATTCGCCTGGGGCCACTCAAGCTCGTCGACTACATGGGCATGCTGCCCGGCAGCCAGCCGTTCAATGAGTTGGTGGCCTGGGTCGCCGAATACCTGGGTCATGAGTTGGACTGGGACCTGAACCTGGTCCTGGAACAGCCCGAAGTCCCGGCGCTGCAACTCAACGGTCGTTTCCGCCTGGGGTTCAATACCTGGCTGGGTCGCCCCGAAACAGATGCCAACGATCTAATACTGGCCCGGCATTACGCCGAACAGGCCAACACCTCACAGACCTCAAGGAGCCATGAGCATGGGTGAAATCAGTCGCGCCGCGTTGTTCGGCAAACTCAACAGCGTGGCCTACAAAGCCATCGAAGCCGCCACCGTGTTCTGCAAGTTGCGCGGTAACCCTTATGTGGAACTGGCCCACTGGTTTCACCAGTTGCTGCAACTGCAGGACTCGGACCTGCATCGCATCATCCGCCAGTTCAACATCGAGCCGGCGCGCCTGGCCCGCGACCTCACCGAAGCCCTCGACCGCCTGCCACGGGGGTCGACGTCGATCACCGACCTGTCGTCCCACGTCGAAGAAGCCGTGGAACGCGGCTGGGTCTACGGCAGCCTGATGTTCGGCGAAAGCCAAGTGCGCACCGGTTACCTGGTGCTGGGCATCCTCAAGACGCCGAGCCTGCGCCACGCCCTGCTGGGGCTGTCGTCGGAGTTCGACAAGGTCAAGGTCGAAGCCCTGAGCGAGCGGTTTGACGAATACGTCGGCGACTCGCCGGAAAACGCCCTGACCGCCAGCGACGGCTTCAATGCCGGTGCAGTGCCGGGCGAAGCCAGCGGCGCCATGGCCCCCAGCGCCATGGGCAAGCAGGAAGCCCTCAAGCGCTTCACCGTCGACCTCACCGAGCAGGCCCGCAGCGGCAAGCTCGACCCGATCGTCGGCCGTGACGAAGAGATCCGCCAACTGGTGGACATCCTCATGCGCCGCCGACAGAACAACCCGATCCTCACCGGTGAAGCCGGCGTGGGCAAGACCGCCGTGGTCGAAGGCTTTGCCCTGCGCATCGTCGCCGGCGACGTGCCGCCGGCCCTCAAGGACGTGGAACTGCGCAGCCTCGACGTAGGCCTGTTGCAGGCCGGCGCGAGCATGAAAGGCGAATTCGAACAGCGCCTGCGCCAGGTCATCGAAGACGTCCAGGCCTCGCCCAAGCCGATCATCCTGTTCATCGACGAAGCCCACACCCTGGTGGGTGCCGGTGGCGCCGCCGGCACGGGCGACGCGGCCAACCTGCTCAAGCCGGCCCTGGCCCGCGGCACCTTGCGCACCGTGGCGGCCACGACCTGGGCCGAGTACAAGAAACACATCGAAAAAGACCCGGCCCTGACCCGCCGTTTCCAAGTGGTGCAAGTGGCCGAGCCGTCGGAAGACAAAGCCCTGCTGATGATGCGCGGCGTGGCCTCGACCATGGAACAGCACCACCAGGTGCAGATCCTCGACGAAGCCCTGGAAGCCTCGGTCAAGCTGTCCCACCGCTACATTCCCGCGCGCCAGCTGCCGGACAAATCCGTGAGCCTGCTGGACACCGCCTGCGCCCGCGTCGCCATCAGCCTGCACGCCGTGCCGGCCGAAGTGGACGACAGCCGTCGGCGCATCGAAGCGCTGGAAACCGAGCTGCAAATCATCGCCCGTGAGCACGCCATCGGCGTGGTCATCGGCACTCGCCAGACCCAGACCGAAAGCCTGCTGAGCGCCGAACGCGAGCGCCTGGCCGAGCTGGAAAGCCGCTGGGCCGAAGAGAAAACCCTGGTGGACGAACTGCTCGCCACCCGCGCCACCCTGCGCGAGCGCGTCGGCGTGGTGGACAGCGAGGACGGCAGCGAAGCCAGCCACGCCCTGCGCGAGAAACTGGTGGACCTGCAACAGCGCTTGACCGTCCTGCAAGGCGAAACCCCGCTGATCCTGCCCACCGTGGATTACCAGGCCGTGGCCTCGGTGGTCGCCGACTGGACCGGTATCCCGGTGGGCCGCATGGCCCGCAACGAACTGGAAACCGTGCTCAACCTCGACCAGCACCTGAAAAAACGCATCATCGGCCAGGACCATGCCTTGCAGATGATCGCCAAGCGCATCCAGACCTCCCGCGCCGGCCTCGACAACCCGAGCAAGCCGATTGGCGTGTTCATGCTCGCCGGCACCTCCGGCGTGGGCAAGACCGAAACCGCCCTGGCCCTGGCCGAAGCCATGTACGGCGGCGAGCAGAACGTCATCACCATCAACATGAGCGAGTTCCAGGAAGCCCACACCGTGTCCACCCTCAAGGGTGCGCCACCGGGCTACATCGGCTACGGCGAAGGCGGCGTGCTGACCGAAGCCGTGCGGCGCAAACCGTACAGCGTGGTGCTGCTGGACGAGGTGGAAAAAGCCCACCCGGACGTGCATGAAATCTTCTTCCAGGTGTTCGACAAAGGCGTAATGGAGGACGGCGAAGGCCGGGTGATCGACTTCAAGAACACCTTGATCCTGCTGACCACCAACGCCGGCACCGAACTGATCGCCGACGTCTGCAAAGACCCGCAGAACGTGCCCGAGCCGGAAGAAATCGCCAAGGCCCTGCGCCAGCCGCTGCTGGAGATTTTCCCGCCGGCCCTGCTCGGCCGCCTGGTGACGATCCCGTACTATCCGCTCAGCGACGAGATGCTCAAGGCCATCACCCGCCTGCAACTCAACCGCATCAAGAAGCGCGTGGAGAGCACCCACAAAGTGGCCTTCGACTACGACGACGCGGTGATCGATTTGATCGTCTCGCGTTGCACCGAAACCGAAAGCGGCGGGCGTATGATCGACACCATCCTGACCAACAGCCTGCTGCCGGACATGAGCCGCGAGTTCCTGACCCGCATGCTCGAAGGCAAGGCCTTGGCCGGCGTGCGGATCAGCGCGGTGGACAACGAATTGCAGTACGATTTCAGCGACGCGGCCTGACCTGACAGGAACACGTCTATCTCCTGTGGGAGCGAGCCTGCTCGCGAATGCTATCTGTCAGTGACATCCATGTTGCCTGACACAGCGCTTTCGCGAGCAGGCTCGCTCCCACAGTGGGAATTCGGTTCCGTCAGTTACTACAACTTGCACGAGACACTCGATGTTATTCAACCAAGCCTCACGCCTGGCCAAGATCACCAGCCCCCTGGGACCTGAGGTACTGCTGCTCAAGGACATGAGCGGCGGCGAAGAACTGGGGCGGCTGTTCAACTACGAGCTGCAGCTGCACTCGCTGGACAACGCCATCGACCTCAATCAGGTGCTCGGCAAGCCCATGTGCGTGAGCCTGCAGCTCGATGGCGGTGGCGAGCGTTATTTCCATGGCATCGTCGCCCGTTTCAGCCAGAACGTCGACCAGGGCCAGTTCGCCAGCTACCACGCCACCCTGCGCCCGTGGTTTTGGCTGCTGACCCGCACCTCCGATTGCCGGATTTTCCAGAACCTGACCATCCCGCAGATCATCAAGCAGGTGTTCCGCGACCTGGGCTTTTCCGATTTCGAAGACGCCTTGAGCCAGACGTATCGCGAGTGGGAATACTGCGTGCAGTATCGCGAGACCAGTTTCGATTTCGTCAGCCGGCTGATGGAGCAGGAAGGCATCTACTACTTCTTCCGCCATGAGCAGGGTCGTCATGTGCTGGTGCTGGCCGACGCCTATGGTGCCCACACCAAGGCGCCCGGCTACGGCTCGGTGCCCTACTACCCCAAGAACGAGCAGCAGCGCGAGCGGGATCACATCCACGACTGGCACCTGGCCCAGGAAGTCCAGCCCGGCTCGCTGGAACTCAACGACTACGATTTTCAACGCCCCAGCGCACGCATCGACGTACGCTCGGCCATGCCCCGCCCGCACACGGCCGGCGACTATCCCCTCTACGACTACCCTGGCACCTACGTGCAGAGCCAGGACGGCGAACACTATGCCCGCACCCGCATCGAAGCCTTGCAGACCCAGCACGAACAGGTCGAGTTGGCCGGTAACGCTCGGGGCCTGGGCTCGGGCCATCTGTTCAGCCTCACCGGCTTCACCCGCCAGGACCAGAACCGCGAATACCTGATCGTCGGCGCCCGCTACTACATTTCCCAGGAAAGCGGCGAAACCGGCGGTGGCGCGCCTTCGGCGCAGTTCGAAAGCAGCCTGACCTGTATCGACGCCCAGCAAAGCTATCGGCCACTGCCCATCACCCATCGCCCTATCGTCAAAGGCCCGCAGACTGCGTTAGTGGTGGGTCCTAAGGGCGAGGAAATCTGGACTGATCAGTTCGGCCGGGTGAAGGTGCATTTCTACTGGGACCGTCACGACCAATCCAACGAAAACAGCTCGTGCTGGATTCGCGTGTCGCAGGCATGGGCCGGGAAAAACTGGGGCTCGATGCAGATCCCGCGAATTGGCCAGGAAGTGATCGTCAGTTTCCTCGAAGGCGACCCGGATCGGCCGATCATCACCGGTCGCGTCTACAACGCCGAACAGACCGTGCCCTATGACTTGCCCGCCAATGCCACCCAGAGCGGCATGAAAAGCCGTTCGAGCAAGGGCGGCACGCCAGCGAATTTCAACGAAATCCGCATGGAAGACAAGAAAGGCGCCGAGCAACTGTACATCCACGCCGAGCGTAACCAGGACATCGTGGTCGAGGTGGATGAAAGCCATTCGGTGGGCCATGACCGCAACAAGAGCATCGGCCACAACGAGACGGTGACCATCGGCAACAACCGCCTGCGCATCGTCAAGCAGGAGGACATCCTCTCCGTCGGCCAGCGCAAGACCGACAGCATCAGCCAGAGCTACGTGATTGAAGTGGGCGAAAACCTGCGCTTGGTATGCGGCGAAAGCATCCTGGAGCTCAACGCCAGCGGCCAGATCAACCTGACCGGCGTACAGATCAGCTTCTACGCCAGCGGCGATGCCGAGTTCAACACCGGCGGCGTGCTGCACCTGAACAACGGCGGCGGCCCCGGAGCCACGCCGGACGGCCAGGGCGTCAAGGGCAGCATCGATGCCAACATCCAAGCCGCGTTCCCTGCACCCAAGGGTTAACCTCGAGATTTTCGCGCCATGACTTACCGCCTCAATGAATTCCAGTTCCAGCTGCCGCCCAGCGAATTGCTGGATGCGACAATCAACATCCTCAAGTTCCCCGAACTGGGCACGTCCTTGATCGTCAGCCGCAGCTTGCTGGCCGAGGGCGAGACCCTGCAAAGCAACCTCGACGACCAGCTCAAGCGCTTGGAAAAACAGGTCCAGGACCTGCGCTGCCAACCGGGCGCCACCGTGCGCGTAGGCACCAACCAGGAAGTCGAAGCCATCGAACTGCGCAGCCAGTTCAACAAGGGCAATGAAAAGGTCTTCCAGTTCCAGCTGGCCCTGGTACTGCCCGGCACCCGCAAAATGCTTGCCCTGAGCTACGTGAAAGCCGAGAAACTGGGCGATGCCGAAGCGGCGCATTGGGCAACGATCAAGGGTTCGCTGCTGTTCGACGCTCTGGCTTGATGAGCACCTTGCATGTCTGACGCACTCTGGGCCGCTCGGCTAGGCGACGCGCTGAACCACACCTCGATGATGGCCGATATCCTTGGCGGCGTCCTGGAAGTGGCCGCGAACATTGCGATCACCGCGGTGGCGACGGCTGCCGTGGTCGCGGCCACGGGCATTACCGTTGCCACTGGCGGCTTGGGTTGCTTCCTGCTCGGCGCGGTGGTGGGCGCCGTGGTCGGCCTCGCCATGAGCAAGACCGGGGCCGACAAGGGGCTAAGCGACCTATGCGAGGGCATCGGCAACGCCCTCTTCCCGCCCACGGTGCAGGCCAACATCCTCACCGGCTCCACCAACACCTTGACCAACAACATCCCTGCCGCCCGCGCCGCCGGGGCGATCGAGTCCCATGTCGCGCCGGCCGGCACCGAACTTGAAGCACCCGAAGCCGAACCCAGCTACCTGGACATGGCCGAGAATTTCTTCTCGCAGATGTGGCGTCCCACCGTCGCCGTGCCCGCGCCCGGTGCCGTGCCCAAGCCGTTGGACATGATCACCTGCATGAAACACCCGCCGATGCCGCCGCAGTTCCTGGCCGAAGGCTCGGACAAAGTCACCATCAACGGTCAGCCCGCCGTGCGCAGTGGTGACCGCAGCACCTGCGATGCGACCGTGGTATCAGCCGGGCTGATTTCACCTGACGTGACCATCGGTGGCGGTTCGGTGGTGGTGCGCGAGATCCGCAGCGGCAAGACCCCGGGCGTCGGGCTGGCGGTCACGGCGCTGCTGATGCTCAAGGGCGGCAAGGGTAAATTCCTCAGTAACCTGCCCTGCATGTTGATCGGCGGTGCGGCGTCGATGGCGGTCAGTAGCGCGATGGGCGCCGCGGCCAACGCCGCGATGGGCTCGTCGAACCCCGTGCACGCCGCCACCGGGGCCAAAGTGTTGGGCGATGTCGAGGAGATGGACTTCGTCCTGCCCGGCATCTTGCCGATCGACTGGCAACGCTTCTACAACAGCCGCGACGAACGCCGCGACGGATTGTTCGGTGCCGGTTGGAGCGTGCCCTACGAGGTGCGCGTCGAAATCCTGCCCCATCCAGACGGCGGCGAAACCCTGGTCTATAGCGACGAACAGGGCCGACGCATCGACATGGGCTCGATCCCCCTGGGCGGTGCCGTGTTCAGTGCCGGTGAAGGCCTCAGCGTGCGCCGGCATGCCAACGGCGAGTTGCTGATAGAGAGCGCGGACGGGCTGTACCGCTTGTTCGAACCCACGCCAGCCAACGCAGCGCTGCTGCGCCTGAACCAACTGGGTGACCGCAACGACAACCGTATCCACCTGGAATACGACGATAACGGACGCCTGGCGCAACTGCGTGACACCTTCGACCTGACCCGCATCGCACTGGCGTATGACGAGCGCTGGCCACAACGGGTCAGCCGGATCGACCGCCTCTATGCCGATCGACGCCGGGAAGTGCTGATGCACTATGGCTACGACGGCCAGGGCGATCTGGCGCAGGTCCGTCAGTCCAACGACCAGGTAAAACGTCGCTACGCCTACGACGCCGGGCGGCGAATGGTGGAACACCAACTGCCTACCGGGCTTCGCTGTTTCTATGAATGGGCGTTGGTTGAAAACCTGGAATGGCGCGTGGTTCGCCACTGGACCGACGCGGGCGACGCCTACACCTTCGAGTACGACCTGGCCGCCGGGACTACGCGCATCACCGACGGTTTGCAGCGCATCAGCACCCGTCGCTGGGATACCCGATATCAGATTACCGAAAGCACCGACGCGCTGGGTCGCACCTGGACCTTCCAGTGGAACGACGAAAGCCAGTTGCTGGGAGCGACCGATCCCAACGGCGGACAACATCAGTTCAGCTATGACGAAGCGGGCAACCTCTGCGAAACCCGCGACCCGCTGGGGCGCAGCGAGTCAACCCTGTGGCTCGAACACTGGGCCCTGCCCCTGGCTGAAACCGATGCCGCGGGAAATACCTGGCAATACCGCTATGACGCGCGGGGCAACCGCATTCGCGAAACCGACCCGCTGGGCCACGTCACCCGCTATCGCCACGACGCCCACGGCCAAGTGGTGGAGGTCATCGACGCCACCGGCAAAAGCAAGCGCATGCGCTGGACGGCGCTTGGACAACTCAGCGAACACACCGATTGTTCCGGTTACACCACACGGTTGAGCTATTGCGAGCGAGGGCTGTTGCTCAGCAGCACCGACGCACTGGGAGAGCGGACGCTTTTCAGCTACGACGACCAGGGTCGACTGCTGAGCAAGCAACTGCCGGACGGGCGCACCGAGCACTATCAGCGTGACGCAAGCGGACAGTTGATCAGCTATAGCGATCCGGCCGGGCATACGACAACTTTCCAACACACCCTAAGCGGTCAACTGCGGGTGCGCACCGACGCCCATGGCCGCCGGGTGGAGCTGAGCTACGACAACTACGGGCGCCTGCTGGCCCTGACCAACGAAAACGGTGAGCGCTACCGGTTTGCCTGGGACGCCGCCGACCGCTTGACCGCCCAACACAGCCTGGACGGCAGCCTCAAGCGCTACGCCTACGACCCGCTGGACAACGTCACCCGCGTGGAAGCGTTCGCGGTGCCTGGCAGCACCGACCTGGACCTCGCCCCCCAAGCCCCCATCATTCATGAGCTGGAACGCGATGCGATGGGGCGACTGGTGGCGAAAGTCACCGCAGACGGGCGCACCGAGTACCGCTATGACACGCTCGACCAGGTCAACGCGATCACCTTCACCAGCCAGACCGGTGAAGTACAAAGCCTGGGCTTGCGTTACGACGCCCTGGGGCAATTGATTACCGAGCAAGGCTGGGCGGGGAACCTCGAACATCGCTATGACGAACTGGGCAACCTGAACCAGACGCTGCTTCCCGACGGTCGTTGGCTGAACCGCCTGCACTACGGCAGCGGTCACCTGCACCAGATCAACCTCGATGGCCAGGTCATCAGCGATTTCGAGCGCGACCGCCTGCACCGCGAAGTGCTGCGCACCCAGGGGCGCCAGAGCACCCGCAGCGAATACGACCGCAGTGGCCGCCTGCGGGCCCGCCAGCGGCGGCAACAGGGTCAATCCACGCTGCTGCAGCCTGTGGCGCAATCGCTGTTTGGCTATGACGCCAGCGATCAACGGGTGGAGCGCTTCGACAGCCAGCCCGAAGCGTCCCATCGCCAGTTACTGCACTATGACGCCACCGGCCGCATCCTTGCCAGCCAGGACAACCTTCAAGGCCAGCGTGAAAGCTTCGCCTATGACCCGGCCGCCAACCTGCTGGACGGCCTGGGCACAGGCCAGGTCGCGCATAACCGCTTGTTGACCTACCAGGACAAGCGCTACCGCTATGACGGTTTCGGTCGCATGGTGGAAAAACGCAGCGCCCGACGTGGCGTCCAGCGTTTTCGCTACGATGCCGAACAACGCCTGGTGGAAGTGCGCAACGATAACGGCTCGGTCGTAAAAATGACCTATGACCCGTTGGGTCGACGCATCGAAAAAGCCGAGTACGACCGCAACGCCACGCTGCTCAGCCGCACCCGTTTCACCTGGGATGCGTTGCAACTTTTGCAGGAACACCGCGACAGCCAGACCAGCCTCTACATCTACGCCGACGACAGCCACGAACCCCTGGCGAGGGTCGACGGCCTGGGCGATCAGCAGAAGGTCCGCTACTACCACAACGACTTCAACGGCCTGCCCGAACAGCTCTCGGAAGCCGACGGCCACACACTCTGGCGAGCCCGTTACCAGGTGTGGGGCAACACCGCCGAAGAGCTGCGCGAACCGTACTACATCGAAGAGCAGAACCTGCGCTTCCAGGGCCAATACCTGGACCGCGAAACCGGGCTGCACTACAACACCCTGCGTTTCTACGACCCGGACATCGGCCGCTTCACCACACCGGACCCGATCGGCTTAGCCGGTGGGCTAAACCTCTACCAGTACGCGCCGAACCCGGTGAGTTGGATCGACCCCTTCGGGCTGATGAAATGCTCGACGCCGCCCAAGGGTCGCAAGGTCAACCGAACGGTGTATCGCTTTGAAGAGCCGGGGCGGATCAGCACGACTTGGACGGCGCACAAGTGGAACGTCGCCTCCAGGCACCGTTACACCGCCCCCGGTCTGGGCGGTGTCTATGGCGCCAACTCACGCAAGACAGCCATGGGCGAAGTCAATCACTGGGGCGTGGACCTGTCCACACGGGTGCTGGTCAGCAAGAAAGTGCAGCTCAACAACGTCCTGGACCTGACCCGGGCCGATGTGCGCAAACAATTGGGGGTCTCCCTCAAGAGCATTACCGGCGACAAATACACCCAGACCCATCAAATCGGCGCCTGGGCCAAGGCGAATGGTTATGATGGGATCCTGGCGCCGTCGGCGCGAAACCCGACCGGCAGCAACTTGATTTCGTTTGCAGGTTTTTAAAATGGGACTGGAAGACGAATACGTCGGCGATGCCGATTGGCAGCATTTCGTGCGGTTGTACGAAGAGGACTACCTCGACGACAACGCCCGCGCGCTGGCCAAGGTCATGGATAACCACCTCGACATGGCCGTGGTGCTCTACGGCAAAAGGGGGCTCAAGGAAGGCTTATGGTGGCTGGAACAGACCGTACCCGCCCTGGGTAACAAACGCCCGGCCGATTGCCTCAAGACCCCGAAACTGATCAAGCGCCTGAGAATGGCCCTGATGAGCATGCCCTAACCCACAAGGACAGATGCAATGGAAGGCATCCAACTGCTTGAACACACACTCCCCAGCCACCCTACCCGCCTGAGCAACGTGCATGTCTGACGCGCTCTGGGCCGCCCGCCTGGGCGATGCACTCAACCACACCTCGATGATGGCCGACATCCTGGGCGGTGTATTGGAGGTGGCGGCCAACATTGCGATCACTGCCCTGGCGACCGCCGCCGTGGTCGCGGCCACGGGCATCACCGTGGTCACCGGCGGCCTGGGCTGCTTCGTCCTGGGCCTGGTGGTGGGCACCATCGTTGGCCTGGCCATGAGCAAGACCGGGGCCGACAAAGGCCTGAGCAATTTATGCGAGGGCATCGGCAACGCCCTCTTTCCGCCCACGGTGCAGGCCAACATCCTCACCGGCTCCAAGGACACCTTCACCAACAACATCCCCTCGGCCCGCGCCGCCGGGGCGGTGGTTTCCCATGTGGCGCCGGCCGGCACCGAACTGGAAATGCCCGAGCCGGAAGAAGAACCCAGCTACCTGGACATGGCCGGCAATTTTTTCTCGCAGATGTGGCGCCCGACTGTCGCCTCGCCCGCCCCCGGCACGGAGACCCGACCGGAAGACCTGGTGATCTGCACCAAGCACCCGCCCATGCCACCGCAGTTCATGGCCGAAGGTTCGGAGAAGGTCACCATCAACGGCCAACCCGCCGTGCGCAGCGGCGACCGCAGCACCTGCGATGCGACGGTGGTGTCGGCCGGGCTGATTTCGCCCAACGTAACCATTGGCGGCGGCTCGGTGGTGGTGCGCGAGATCCGCAGCGGCAAGACCCCGGGCGTAGGCCTGGCGGTCACCGCACTGCTGATGCTCAAGGGTGGCAAGGGCAAGTTCTTCAGCAAACTGCCGTGCATGCTGGTGGGCGGCGCGGTGTCCATGGCTGCCAGCAGCGCGGCGAACGCGGCCGCCAATGCGGCCATGGGTTCGTCGAATCCGGTGCATGCCGCCACGGGTGCCAAGGTGCTGGGCGCTGACGAGGACCTGGATTTCGTCTTGCCCGGCATCCTGCCGATTGACTGGCAGCGCGTCTACAACAGCCGCGACGAACGCCGCGACAGTTTGTTCGGCGCCGGCTGGAGCGTCGCCTACGAAGTGCAGGTGGAAATCCTGCCTCATCCCGAGGGCGGCGAAACCCTGGTCTACACCGACGAACAGGGCCGGCCCATCGACATGGGCTCCATCCCGTTGGGCGGCGCGGTGTTCAGCGCCGGCGAAGGCCTGGCCGTGCGCCGCCATGTGAACGGGCAATTGCTGATCGAGAGCGAAGACGGCCTGTACCGTTTGTTCGAACCCTCGCCCGCCACCCCATCGCACCTGCGCCTGAGCCAACTGGGCGACCGCAACGACAACCGCATCCACCTCGACTACGACGACGCCGGACGCCTGGTGCGGCTGCGTGACACCCTCGACCTGGTGCAGGTCGAGCTGATCCGCGCAGGCGAACGCGTCACCCACATCGAGCGCCTCTACCCCGACCAAACGCGGGAGGTGCTGGTCAGCTACGCCTACGACGCGGCCAACACCCTCGCCGAAGTACGCGATGCCAGCGGCCAGGTGCAACGGCGCTTCCGCTACGACGTCGGGCAACGGATGGTCGAGCACCAGTTGCCCACCGGCCTGCACTGCTTCTACGAATGGGCCCTGATCGACGACCAGGAATGGCGCGTGGTCCGCCACTGGACCGACGAAGGCGACGCCTACCAGTTCGACTATGACCTTGAGGCCGGCATCACCCGCATCAGCGACAGTTTGCAGCGCGTCAGCATTCGGCAGTGGAACAGCCAGCACCAGATTACCCACTACACCGACAACCTCGGCCAGACCTGGCTGTTCGAATGGAACGATGAGCGCCAGTTGCTCAGCGCCACCGATCCACAAGGCGGCCAGTACTCATTCAGCTACGACGAAGCCGGCAACCTGCTCAGCGAAACCGACCCATTGGGTCGCAGCGAATCCACCCTCTGGCTCGAACACTGGGCCCTGCCGCGGGTGGACACCAACGCCGCCGGCCACAGCTGGAAATACCGTTACGATCAACGCGGCAACTGCACGGCAGAAACCGACCCGCTGGGCCACGTCACCCGCTACCGCTACGACGCCCACGGCCAGGTCGTGGAAATCATCGACGCCACCGGCAAAAGCAAAAAACTGCGCTGGAACCCGTTCGGCCAATTGGTGGAACACGTCGATTGCTCGGGTTACCCGACGCGCTTCAGCTACGACGCCCGCGGTTATTTGCAGACCATCACCGACGCCCTCGGCGAACGCACCCAATTCAGCTACGACGCTCAAGGGCGCTTGCTCGGCAGCCAGTTGCCGGACGGCCGCACCGAGCGTTACCAGCGCGACACCGCCGGCCAGCTCACCGGCTACACCGACCCGGCCGGGCACACCACGCTCTACCAACACAACCGCCGCGGCCAGATCCGCCAACGCACCGACGCCCAGGGCCGGCAGGTGCAGTTTGTCTACGACAGCTTCGGCCGGCTGCAAGCGCTGACCAACGAGAATGGTGAAAGCTACCGGTTTGCCTGGGATGCAGGGGATCGGTTGACCGAACAGCGCAACCTTGATGGCAGCGCCAAGGGCTACACATACGACGCCCTCAACAACGTAAAACGAGTCGAAACCGTCGCCGCGTCGCGAGGTGGTCATCAGCCCAGTGAAAAGCCCCTTGTTCATCAGTTAGAACGTGATGCCATTGGCCGGCTGACAACCCGAATCACACCGGATGGACAGTCCCGGTACAGCTATAGCCCGTTGAATCAGTTAATCGAAGCCACGGTCATCGATAACGACGGCAACGAACAACGACTGGGCTTTGCCTATGACGCGCTGGGTTATCTGATTGAGGAGCAGAGTTCAGCAGGCGTTCTGAAGCATCACTACGATGAACTCGGCAACCTGATCCAGACCCATCTACCCGATGGCCGGTGGGTCAACCGTCTGTACTACGGCAGTGGTCATCTGCACCAAATCAACCTCGACGGCCACGTCATCAGCGACTTCGAACGCGATCGGCTGCATCGAGAGGTGCTGCGCACCCAAGGCCAAATCAGCACACGGAGTGAGTACGACCGTAGCGGGCGCTTACGCAGCCGCCAACGTCGGCATACCCGCCAGCCAGCGCTGATGCCTGCCACCGATCAGACCCATTTCGAGTTTGATCCTGGCGACCACCTGGTGGGGCGCCTTGAGCGGCTGCCAACAGGTCAACAACGCCAATTGCTGCACTACGATGTGACGGGCCGGATCCTGGCAAGCCAGGGCACTCGGCAAAGCCAGAATGAAACATTTTCCTTCGATGCCGCCGCCAATCTCCTCGACAGCTCACTCGGTACAGATGGGCGGGTTACGCACAACCAACTCAAGCGCTATCAGGACAAGCACTATCGCTACGATGGCTTTGGCCGAATGATCGAAAAGCGCAGCAGCCGGCACGGCCTGCAGCGCTTCAGCTACGACTCGGATCATCGGCTGGTTGAAGTTCGAACGCTCAAATCCGACGGTGAAAGCATCGTCAGGATGCGCTACGACCCGTTGGGCCGAAGGATTGAGAAAACCGAACACGATGACGACGGTCGTCTCATCGCCTGCACGCGTTTCGACTGGGATGGCCTGCAACTACTCAAGGAACATAAAAATAGCCTGACCAGCCTGTACCTCTACATCGGCGACAGTCACGAACCCTTGGCCCGTGTCGACGGCATCGATGAACATCAACGCATCCGCTATTACCACAACGACCCCAATGGTTTGCCACAAGCCTTGACGGAAAGTGACGGCCATCCGCTATGGCACGCTCGCTACCAGGTATGGGGCAACACCACTGATGAAGTCCGTGAACCGTACTACATCGAAGAACAGAACCTGCGGTTTCAGGGGCAGTACCTGGACCGGGAAACGGGCCTGCACTACAACACCTTCCGCTTCTATGATCCCGACATAGGCCGCTTTACCACGCCCGACCCGTTGGGCCTGGCGGCAAGCCTGAATCTCTATCGCTACGCACCGAATCCATTTACCTGGATCGACCCGCTGGGGCTCAAAGAGAATGAGATTATCCGGTACATGGGCGAAAGCGAAACCGTCTCGTCCAAGGCTGCCAACGGAGGCAAAGGTGGCCTGGTTCCGAATATCCGAGGAGAGAAAGCAGTGTGGGTCAACCAGGACAGTAACCCTGGATTCAACCCAGGCAATGAGAAGTATCGGGTAGTGGCCACCGTCAATAACGAAGGTGTGAGCATGCTCAATAATCACAAGGACATCTCTACCGTTGACTATAAAGAGACGGGCCTGAAAGATGGCGTGCTGTCCAAGACGAATGAGCCCAAGGCCAGAGGCATCGGTTTCCGATTATTGGATAAATTCAATAAAACCATTACGTCATTTCGTGTCGAGAAAAAAGGCCCGAACGGAAAATGGAAGACCTGCGGATAACGCCAGATGGACATATTCGATCTTCTCTCCTACAAGCTTGAAAATTTCCTCAACGTCCGGCCGTATCCGAAGGCGTTGGGTGCTGTTTTTTACGAAGAAGACGAGCCTGCGCTGCTGACCGCTGTCGCCAGAAAACGCAATGGCGCGCCCTTCAGCATTAGCCGCTGGCATGATTTGTTTTCCGTCAGCGCTTTCGAAAAAGCCATGTTGAAGAACGGCTTCACGGAGCCCGACTGCTACGCCCTGCTGCTGGTCCTGTCGCGTTTTGGCTACCTGCTTGAAATCGACAACCGTCAACGAACCAACAAGCAGTACTTTATTTTCTTCTACCTGATCCAACTGATCAGCTTGAAGAACAGCGCCCTGGATGCGGACGCGCACCTGAGGAACTACATGCTCAGGTTTCTGCTTTTCGAATTGAGCATTGATGACGAGGCTTATCGCCGGTTCAGCATCGAAGGCGATCAACTGATGATGGCGACCGACGGGCTGGGGCCCGTGGCTTTTCTGGATGTGATTGATCGGGTCTACAAAACGATCAAGGCCGACAGCAGGAAAGAACATGAACTGCTCAGGACGTTGAAAACCTTTCAAACAAGCACCGTCAGATTACTCACCGAGCCCGACGAGACTCATTACCGCTTCGCGATCAATGATCGGCATAGCGAGCTTATGTACCCCGATGTATTTCTGCTCACGTACGCTCAGGACCCGAAAAAAATATTTGATGCGTTGATCGATGCGGTCAATCCGCTTCAATCAACGGCAAACCTGTTCGTCTCCAATATGGTTGTGATGAATTACGCCTTTCACATCCTGAAAGACAAACCTCGCGACGTTCTGAAATTGAAAAAACACGTCCGTGATGAAGCGTTGTTCGGCCAATTGCTGGAGGTGATCATCCGGCGTCGGATGGGGGTCGACAAAGCGCTGTTCGAAAAAATTCCCACGGGGCAGGATCTTGCCTTGATCAACGATGAACACACCTCGTTCTACAACATCTTGTACAGCCACGCAGGTTAAGCACAAATCCCCGTGGCGAGGGAGCTTGCTCCCGCTGGGCGGGCATGCTGAAAGAGCAAGTCCGTAGTGGTCACGATGCTTTCGATCTCGGAACTGTCCTTGGCTTCCAACAAGGCGCTCGGTCAGGCGCCCTCTCATGTCGTCAGTGTGAACACGACGGAATAACGTGTCGCTGTTTTTCGATTTTTGCGACACGTTACGCTCTCATGTCGCTGGCGACGACATGAGAATGGAACGTGTCGCCAAAATGGCTTTTTAGCGACAATGGAGGCGTCCTGAATGGCTTCAGCGCTCATCGAGCCTTTGACGAACTGATCGATGAACTCCTGGGGGATCGAGGGCAACTCCCTCGCTAATCGCAGCCCCCCGTGGCGAGGGAGCTTGCTCCCGCTGACTGTGGGAGCGGAGCTTGCTCGCGATGACGGCGGCACCTTCAACATCACCGGGTCAGACAAGACCGCTGCTCACTCCCACAGGGAAATGTCACCACCAAGACAAAACATCATCCCAGGCATCGCGCAACTGAGCCGCACCAATACGCCGCTGCCCCGGATCAAGCGCCAACGCCATTCGCAGCGCCGGCCAGCAACGCCTGGGCAGGTGGCGCGGTGCCTTGAGCCCGCGCTCCAACCGGGCATCGCGAGCCTGGGTGGCGGGTAACCGTCGGAACGGGTGCTTGCCGCTCGCCAGTTCATACAACACGCAAGCCACACCATAAACATCGGCACCCACTGACAGGGGCGCACCTTCAAGCAGTTCAGGCGCCGCGTAACCTGGCGTCCAGGCGTTGAGGCGCTCACGGTTCAGGTTCGGCAGGTGCTGCGAGGGTCCTCCCTCGGCCAGGCCCAAGCCAAAATCGAACAGACGCAGGCCCTCCTCGCTCAACATGACGTTGCTCGGCTTCATGTCGCCATGCAGTACGCCACGGCTATGGCAGCAGCCCCAAATGGCGGGCGCGTTCCTACAGAAAAACAGCTACGCCACCGAACGAGAGCAAGTTTCCTCGCCCCGAATCCTGAGCATTACGAAAGCTTGTTTATTCTCTCTCCGCAACACTGCCACCAAGCTACGCATCCTTGCGCCATTGCCTACAACTACGCCAGAATCCGCCCGCTTGTGCGCCTTGCCCATGGCTTCTATCGTTTCCCTGCCACTGCCCATCAGTGGTCGGGCTTGGCGGCCCGTTACACGAAAGGCGTAACAGCCCCTCAATATGAATGCGATGCCTCTGGCATTGGCACTCCTATGTTATGGCGGGTTGCGCAAGGATCCCTTCGGGGATGCCGGGTTCCTTTCGTTCCGGTCCGCCAACCTTGTGTAACCCGTCACCCCATCTGCTTGGCGGCAGACGGTGATGGTTCCTCTTACGAAAGGAGCTCCACCATGTTCAAACTCACACCAAATCCCCCCGAAGCAGATTGCACTTCTGCGTCCACTCAATCCAAAACAAAGAAACAAGACGAGGCAGAAAAACGCGCCTTGGATTACTACCTGCTACCGAAACCGGAAAAGTCCGAAGAGGCATCCAAACCAGGCCAGCTATTCACCGTGGCAAAAAACGCCGACAACGAATGCCTGCTCGCCAACCTCAGCGAAAACCTGGCATCCGCCGACGCGATGATCAGCAACCTGGCTTTCGACCTGGAAGGCCCCCGCCGCCACATCGCCCTCGGCATCCAGCAACTGATCGAACTGAGTTCATTGCTGGCGAACCGAGTACTCGATAACGTCGACCCACGCTAGTCGCTACAGTATCAATCCCGTGGCGAGGGAACTTGCTCCCTCGCCACGGATCACCTACACCTCTAAGCAGGCATGTAACCCGCTGCCGCCTTCGCGAGCAGGCTCCCTCCCACAGAGAATTGGTGGAGGGCGTCTGTTCGGTGGAACTCTGCTTTACTATTTTTTGGTGCGCTGCGAGT
>NZ_FMXV01000043.1:0-35856 GCF_900104425.1 Pseudomonas sp. NFACC13-1
CGGTGCAATTGCGAGGTTGCCCAAAAGAGGTGCTGTTTCATTCCGATCAAGGCTGCCAATACACCAGCCACAAATTCAGGAATGAAATGCGCAAGCATGGACTCCTGCAAAGCATGAGTCGCAAAGGTGAGTGCTGGGACAACGCCCCGATGGAGCGTTTCTTTGGAAGCCTGAAGTCAGAGTGGGTGCCAGAAGATGGCTACAGCTCGGAGCATGAAGCCCGCGTGGATGTGCAGCGTTATGTGATGCGTTACAACAACGTCAGACTCCATAGCTACAACGACTACCGGTCGCCGGTAGCTATGGAGAAACTGGCGGCGTGAAACCGTAACTGGTGTCCAAAATTAGTTGACCAGTTCAGGCTTGCCCGCGATGGCGGCGATGCGGTCTTTCAAAAATCGAGGCGCCTGTTTCGCGAGCAAGCTTTGCTCCCACAACGGGAGCGTGCGGCATTAGCTAAAACCCCTCGCCATAGCGCAATGTTTCGAGTGCGTCATAAGGCCCCTGCGCCCAGTGCAGGACCCGCTCACGCAACAGCGCCGAAGCCTCCCGGCGCTTGTCTTCGCTGTCGCCGACAAACGCCTGCGCCGGCTGCTTGGCATGCTGCCCCACCGTCGCGAACACGTGCCTGCATTGCTCGTCATCGAGCCCGAAAAACGCCGCCAACCTGCCCGTCATCGCCTCGGGCAGTTCGGTGTAGTTGACCGCCGTCCCAGCCAATGCCCGGCAGTGTTGCAAACCCGATCCCAGCAAGCGCCCCACCCGACGCGGGATGAAATCTTCCTGGCTGCCGAACGGCAATCCATCGTCCAGGACCGTCGCCCCGATCATCCCTGGCACCATGTGCATGCCGGGACGCCGCAGGTGGGAGACCGAAATTTCCAAGGGGTCGCGGTACACGAACAGCCAGGGTGTGTCGGGAAAGCACTCATGCAGCCGCGGCAGTTCACCGATGTTCCAGGCGTCGAGCTTGACCACCAGGCGTTGCTCCACACCTCGGCGGCGCTGCCCGTAGGCCGACATCAAGCCCTTGAGCGCCACGCACCGCTCGGCCGGTGGCAAATCACTGCGCAGCAGCGTATCCAGCGGTGGCGGTTCCGAGATAACGATATGGTCGTCCAACTGGGCGAGCATCTGGCTGATCAATGTCGAGCCGCAACGGGAGGCATGGAATATGAATGCGCCGGGCTCAAGTCCCGGGGTTTGTCGTTGCCACTGACCGAGGGCGTCCAAGGGCGTCCGGCGGCGGAACGCCTGGTTGAAGGGCAGGCGCAGGGCGTCTTCCACCGCATCGCCAAAGAACGGCTGTGACAGATGCGCGTCGCCGAACCAGCACCAATCGACCCACCACTGCCCAACCTCTTGCCATAGGCGGATCGGCAACCAACCGTGCAGGTTCAGGTCTTCCACGGGTTTCTCCACTGCTGGCGACCGTTGCGCATGGCGGCCCGCAATTCTTCCCGGGTGAAATGAAGCCCTCGCTCGGCCCCCAGCGCCAGAGTGGATTCAATGAAAGCGTCGAGGTCGTGCAGGCTCTGCAAGGTGCGGGCGAGGTCAGGATCGCTTTCCACGCGCTGCTGAAAACGGGCGAAGTCGCTGTGCCTGACGCCCGCGGCGGGGGTGGTGGGCAGCCCATCGGCGATCTGCTGGGCCAGCCACGGCCCGGGGCGACAATCGAGCACCAGATGAACCCGCGAATGAGCACTTCGGTTAACCACCCGGTGAGGCCGCGCCAGGTCGAGAAACCAGCACTCGCCGGCCGTCAGCGGAATGATTTGTCCCTCCAGGAAAAAGTCCACGTCCGGTGGGCTGAGCAGCGGAACGTGAAGGCGCAGGTCGGCGTCCGGCCCGCCCAGGTCATAGTCGCGATGCTCGTGGATGCACCCACCGGGGCCCAGCCGCAGCAGCCGGGCCGAGACGATCTCCAGGGGCCAGTCGCGCAACGCCTCCTGCCAACGACCGTCTGCCAGCCAAGGCGCACGCTGGCTTGGCTGACCGCGCCCGGGCGACAGCTCGGTGACGGCATCCGCCGCCGAAATCAGCGCCACCCCGCTCCAGTCGCCGCTGTAATAGGCACTGTTGAAATGCCCTTGCCAGCGCACGTCTTCAATGGCCGCCAGTGCCTGCAACAGCAACGGCAGGTTCACCGCCACCGGCAGCCGGGAAAACGCCGGGCGCGTCATGCCAGCGCCCGGTTATTGAGTCACCGCGGCCGTCTTCGGCACGGTGATATCGCCCTGGGCCCAGGCCGCTTCGCGGTTCGCCAGCGCCGTCGCGATCGATTGCACTGCGGTCGATTGCACTTCGTTGGGCATTGGATCGAGGCCGGCGCTGGCGAAGATCTGACCGTAGGCGTTGCGCAGGTCGGCATAGGCCAGGTCCCGGCGCAGATCAGCCTGCAAGGTGTTCAGCTCGCCCTGGATCAGGTCCAGTTCGCCAATGCCGGCGGCCTGGTGACGGCTGCGCAACTGGCCAACGATCTGCCCGTCGATGTCCGACAGTTGCTGGCTGGTCTTGAACTGGCGCAGGGCTTCACGATAGTTGGCGTTGGCGACGTACAACTGCGCCAACACGGCAATCGACATCGCCTGGCGCCGCGCCGCCGCGACTTCTTCACCGGCCTTGGCCACGTCGATGGCCGCCGGGGCGGAGATCACGTTGAACAGGTTCCAGGTGACTTTCACACCATAGTCAGCCCAGCCCTGCTCCACCAGGAACGAGTTGCTGTCGTAGTGCCCGCCGGCGGAAAACTCCAGCCCCGGCAGCAGGCGCAACATGGCCTTGCGGGTTTCGGCGGCGGTGATGCGGGTCTGGTAATCCTGCTCGCGCAGTTCCGGGCGGCTGGCCAGGGCTTCCTGTTCGAGACGGGCCAGGTCGACCTTGAGTTCCGGAATGTCGTATTCATCCTGGGTCGCCAGGGTCAGCTCGGTGCCCAAGGGCAGGTTGATCAGGGTCGCCAGTTCGGTCTTGGCCAGGGACAGCGCCCGGCGCTGTTCTTCAAGCTGGCGGGTGGCCTGGATCAGCGAGCGCTGGTAACCCAGGGCCTGCACCGGGTCGCCGATGCGCTGTTCGCTCATGCTCTGGCTGTTGCCACGCGCCACGTCGACCCGGGCCATCAGGCTGTCGATCTGCTTGAGCAGGCGCTCGGCGGCCATGGCGCGCCAGTAGGCCGAGCGCACGTCCTGGACGATGGTGTTGATCACCTTGCGCCGGCGCTCCTGCACGATCAGACGCTGGTCCCCGGCCTGCTTGGCACTGATGTAGCTCACACCGAAATCGAGCACGTTCCAGACCATGGTCAGGTCCGCCACTTCACGGTCACGGTCCTGGGAGGTCGACGGTTCCAGGGACTGGGTACCGGTTTCCACGCTCTGGCTGCTGGAGGCATTGACGTTGTTGCGGCCCACATACCCGGCGTCCAGGGCCATGCGTGGCAGCATGTCGAAACTGGCCAGGTCCAACTGACGCTTGGCCAGGGCCTCCTCCATGATCTTCAAGCGACCTTCGAGGTTGTACTTCACCGCCCGGGCCATGGCCTGGTGCAAGGTCAGTGGGCCGCTCAGCGGCTCCTGGTCCTTGTACATGTTCTGCAGGTCGGTTCGGGCGCGCTGTTCGCTGACGCTGCGATCGATCGGCTCGCTGGTGACCGCACACCCGCTGACCACCAACGCCAGCAAACTCATACCGAATAACTTCTGACTTCTATTCATTCCCTGGATTGCCCCTGGCTGCCCCAATATTTTTAGAATTCAGGCCTGCGCTTGGCTGATGCCGACCTGTCGTAACGCAGTTGCCAGGCTGTCGACCTGACGCTGTTCAGTGTCCTTGAGCTGTTGCAGCTGCTGGCCCAAGGTCGGTGCGCCGAACATCCCGCGCAGCCCTTGGGACACATCTCCCCCCTGCATCGACTGGCTGCCGAAGGCGTTCAGCGTCTCGGTGTCGGAACCGGAATCGCGATTGAACAGCCCCGACAACGTGCTGCTGCCGAACACCCCGCCATCGCCCCCACCAAAGCCCAGGAACCCCTGGCCGGAACCATCGCCGGCGGCGTCGGTGCCGAAAACCTGGGCGATATAGCTCGGCGCCAGTTGGCCCCGGTTGATGAAAATATCCCCAATCGGCTTGAGGCCACCGCCAACGTCCCGCTGCTCGAACAACGGCGGGAACCCCAGCGGCGAACCGAGGTTGCCGGTCGGCGGGGTAAAGACGATCGGTTGCAGCGGCACCTCGGACGGCGGGATAACCGTGACCGGGTCGGACGTCAGGAACTCCGGCGGCGGCTTCACATCGTTGGGTACCACAGTGTCGATCGCATAGTTGTTGGACACCGCCACGCTGGCCCCGGTGTTGCCGGTCAGGTCGCTGACATTGCTGGTGTCCAGGGCGATGAAATTACTCGGGTCGGTGAGGTTCGCCGTGGGCGTGAACGTCGCGGTCCAGGTCCTGCCGCCGTCGCTGCTGGTCAGGTTGGTCAGTTCGCCGTTGGTGACGCTGAGGTCCGACAGATCGAAATTGCTCACTGCCTCGCTGAAGGTGATGGTGACCTGGGTCGTCTCGCCCACGGTCAGGTTCGGATCGGCCACCACGATGGTCGCTGTCGGCCGGGAGGCATCGAGCGCGTAGTTACTGGAGATCGCAATGCCTGCCCCGACGTTGCCGGCGAGGTCCTGCACGTTGCCGGTGTCCAGCAGGATCAGGTTGGTGGCATCGCTGACGCCTGCGGTGGGCGTCAGGGTCGCCGTCCAGGTCAGGCCGCCGTCGCTGCTGGCGAGGTTGGACAGCACGCCATTGGCCACGCTGAGATCCGACAAGTCGAAACCGGACACCGCCTCGGTGAAGCTGATGGTCACGGTGGTGCTCTGGCCGATGCCCAGGGTGGTATCGCCCAGGGAGATGGTCGCGCCAGGACGAACCGTGTCGATCGCGTAGTTGTTGGAGTTCACCACGCCGACGCCGCTGTTGCCCGAGGCATTGACCACGCCGCCGGTGTCCAGGGTGATCAGGTTACTGGTGTCGGTAATGTTCGCGCTCGGGGTGAACGTCGCCGTCCAGGTCACGCCGCCATCGGAGGACGAGACATTGCTCAGCGTGCCGTTGCTCACGCTCAGGTCGGCGTTGTCGAAACCGCTGACCGCTTCCGAGAAGGTAATGGTGACCTGTGAGGTTTCCCCTATCCGCAGGGCACTGTCAGCCACCACGATCGTGGCAGTCGGTACCTGCGTCTCGACCGCATAGTTGGCCGAATCGGTCGTGCCTGTCCCGGTGTTGCCGGCCGCATCGCTCACGCCGGTGTTGTCCAGGCTGATCAGGTTGGTGGCGTCGGTCACGCCCAGGGTTGGCGTGAAGGTCGCGGTCCAGGTCAGGCCGCCATCGCTACTGCTGACGGCGCTCAGGGTGCCGTTGGCCACGCTCAGGTCAGCGTTGCTGAAGCCGGTTACCGCCTCGCTGAAGGTGATGGTCACCTGGGCGGTTTCGCCCGGTTTCAACACCGAATCGCTCAGCACGATGGTGGCGGTCGGAAGCTGGCTGTCGACGCTGTAGTTGTTCGAATCGGTGGTGCCGCTGCCGACGTTGCCCGCCAGGTCGGCGACGCCGCCATTGGCGAGGGTAATGACATTGCTGGAGTCAGTGATGCCAGCGGCAGGCGTGAAGGTCGCGGTCCAGGTAATGCCGCCGTCATTGCTGCTCAGCCCGCTGAGGGTCCCGTTGGCGACGGTCAGGTCGGCAGCGGTGAAGCCCGTCACGGCCTCGCTGAAGGTGATGGTCACCAGCGAAGTCTCGCCCGCGGCGATGGCGGTGTCGGCGACGACGATGGTCGCGGTCGGGCGCACGGTGTCGATGGCGTAGTTATTGGAATCGGTGGTGCCGACCCCGGCGTTGTTCGCACCGTTGCGCACGCCGGTGTTGTCCAGGCTGATCAGGTTGCTGGTGTCGGAGATGCTCGCGCTCGGCGTGAACGTCGCCGTCCAGGTCACGCCGCCATCGGAGGAGGAAACGTTGCTCAGCGTGCCATTGCTGACAGTCAAGTCGCTGTTGTCGAAACCGCTCACCGCCTCATTGAAGGTGATGGTCACCAGGGAGGTTTCACCGATGCTCAGGGACGTATCGGCCACCACGATGGTCGCCGTCGGCACCTGGGTATCGACGGTGTAGTTGGCGGAGTTGCTGGTGCCGGTACCGGCGTTGCCGGCCGCGTCGCTCACGCCGCTGTTGTCCAGGACGATCAGGTTGGTGGCGTCCCGCGTGCCAGTGGCCGGGGTGAAGGTCGCCGTCCAGGTAATGCCGCCATCGCTGCTGCTCACGGCGCTCAGGGTGCCATTGGCCACGCTCAGGTCCGAATTGTCGAAACCACTGACCGCCTCGCTGAAGGTGATGGTCACCAATGATGTTTCGCCGACGCTGAGGTTGCTGTCGGTCATCACGATGGTTGCGGTCGGACGCAGGGTATCGACAACGTAGTTGTTCGAATCCGCAGTACTGGTGTTGATGTTGCCCGCCACATCGGCGATCGAGCCACTGTTGAGGCTGATCAGGTTGGTACTGTCGCTGATTCCCGCACTCGGGGTGAAGGTCGCGGTGAAGGTAATGTTGTCGCTGGTACTCAGCCCGCTCAGTGAACCATTGGCCACAGTCAGGTCAGCCAGGGTGAAGCTTGTCACGGCCTCGCTGAAGGTAATGGTCACCAGCGAGGTTTCGCCAATGGCAACGGTTGGGTCGGCCACGACGATGGTCGCGGTGGGACGCACGGTGTCGACCACATAGTTGTTGGAATCGGTGGTGCCGACGCCCGCGTTGCCCGCGCCGTTGATCAAGCCGGTATTGTCCAGGGTGATCACGTTGCTGGTATCGGAAATGCTCGCGCTCGGCGTGAACGTGGCCGTCCAGGTCACGCCCCCGTCGGAGGATGAAACGTTGCTCAGGGTGCCGTTGCTGACCGTCAGGTCGGAGTTATCGAAACCGCTCACCGCCGAATTGAAGGTGATGGTCACCTGGGTCGTCTCGCCGATCCCCAGCGTACTGTCGGCGACCACGATGGTCGCGGTCGGCACATTGGTGTCGACCTGGTAGTTGTTGGAGTTGGTCGTGCCGGTGCCGGTATTGCCTGCTGCATCGCTGACGCCGGTGTTGTTCAGGGTGATGACGTTGGAGGTGTCGCTGACCCCGAGGGCCGGGGTGAACGTGGCGGTCCAGGTGATGCCGCCATCGCTGCTGCTGACGGCGCTCAGGGTGCCATTGGCCACGATCAGGTCCGAATTGTCGAAACCGCTGACCGCCTCGGAGAACGTAATGGTCACCAGCGAGGTTTCGCCGACGCTCAGCGCGTTGTCGGCCACCACGATGGTCGCGGTCGGGCGCAACGTGTCGACGACGTAGTTGTTGGAGTCGGTGGTGCCGGTGCCCGCGTTGCCCGCCCCATCCACGACGCCCGTGTTGTTCAGCGTGATCAGGTTGGTCGCATCGCTGGTGCCGACGCTCGGGGTGAAGGTGACGGTGTAGGTGATGTTGTCGCTGGTGCTCAGCCCGCTCAGGCTGCCGTTGGCGACCGTCAGGTCAGCCAGGGTGAAGCCGGTCACCGCCTCGTTGAAGGTGATGGTCACCACCGAGGTTTCGCCCAGGGCGAGGGTCGTATCGGCGACGACGATGGTGGCGGTGGGGCGTGCCGTGTCGATGGCATAGTTGTTGGAGTCGGTGGTACCGCTGCCGGCGTTGCCGGCGGCGTCCGCCACGCCGGTGTTGTCCAGGGTGATCAGGTTGGTGGCGTCGCTGGTGCTGGCGCTCGGGGTCAGTGTCGCGGTCCAGGTGATACCGCCGTCGCTGGTGCTCAGCCCGGTCAGGGTGCCATTGGCGACCGTCAGGTCGGCGGTGGTGAAGCCGGTCACTGCCTCGTTGAAGGTGATGGTCACCAGGGACGTTTCGCCGACCCTCAGGGCGTTATCGGCGACGACGATAGTCGCGGTCGGGCGCACGGTGTCGACAGCATAGTTGTTGGAGCTGGTGGTGCCAGTACCGGCGTTACCGGCCAGGTCCAGTACGCCGGTATTGGCCAGGATAATGAGGTTGGTGGCATCCGTGGCACTGGCGCTTGGGGTGAGCGTCGCGGTCCAGGTGATGCCACCGTCGCTGCTGCTTAGTCCGCTCAGAGAGCCGCTGGCGACGGTCAGGTCGGCCAGGGTGAAACCCGTCACCGCCTCGCTGAAGGTAATCGTCACCAGGGACGTTTCGCCGATGCTCAGCGCGTTATCGGCCACCACGATCGTCGCGGTCGGGCGCAGGGTGTCGATGGCGTAGTTGTTCGAGTCGGTGGTGCCGGTACCGACGTTGCCGGACAGGTCGGCAATGCCGCCGTTGTTCAACGTGATCAGGTTGGCGGTATCGCTCACGCTGGCGGTCGGGGTCAGCGTTCCGGTCCAGGTGATACCGCCGTCGCTGGTGCTCAGCCCGGTAACCGAGCCGTTGGCGACCGTCAGGTCGGCGGTGGTGAAACCAGTCACCGCTTCATTGAAAGTGATGGTCACCAAGGACGTTTCACCGGCGCTCAGCGCCGTGTCGGCGACCACGATGGTGGCGGTCGGCAGCACGGTGTCGATGGCGTAATTGTTGGAGTTGGTGGTGCCGACACCGGCGTTGCCGCTCAGGTCCGCGACACCGGTATTGTTCAGCACCACCAGATTGGTGGTGTCGGTGACAGCGGCGTCGGGTGTCAGGGTTGCGGTCCAGGTGATACCGCCGTCACTGCTGCTCAGGCCGCTGAGGGTACCATTGGCCACCGTCAGGTCGGCCGTGGTCAATCCGCTGACCGCCTCGGAGAAGGTGATGGTCACCAGTGAGGTTTCACCGCTCCTGAGGGCCGTGTCAGATACCACGATGGACGCCGTCGGTGCCACGGTGTCGTTGACCACGTAATTGTTCGAATCGGTGGTGCCCACGCCGGCGTTACCGGCCAGGTCCGCCACACCGGTGTTGTTCAAGGTGATGATGTTGGTGGTATCGGCGATATTGCTTGCCGCCGTCAGCGTACCGGTCCAGGTGATGCCGCCGTCGCCGCTGGTCAGGGTGCCGATGGTGCCGTTCTGCACCGTCAGGTCCGCCGCGGTCAGCCCGGTCACCGCCTCGGAGAAGGTGATGGTCACCTGCGAGGTGCCGCCAGAGTTCAGGTTGGTGTTGGCCACCACGACAGTCGCGGTGGGCGGCGTTTCGTCCGGCGTGTAGTTGGTGTTGATGGTACCGCCATCGCCATAGACGTTGGCCACCGAACTCGGCGTGACACCTGCCGTGCCGGCACTCGTCCCGCCTGTGCCGCTGCCGCCGACGTTGCCGGCCAGGGCCGCGAAGTTGGCCGCGGTCATCAGGATCGAACCCTTGTTCCAGATAGCACCGACGCCCACGCCACCGGCGCCGCCCGCCTGGGTGTAGCCACTACCGGCACCGCCGCCACCGCCTCCGCCGCCCGCTCCGATGTTGTTGGAGATGACCGAGTTACCGATGATCCGCAGGGTTGCGCCCGTGTCGTTGTAGATCCCACCGACCGCGCCACCGCCCGCACCACCGATGTCGTTATAGCCGTCGCCACCACCGCCGCCGCCGATGGATAACCCGCCGCTGCTGGCCGTGCCACCGGAGGAACCGGTGCTGTAGCCGGCATAGACGGCGCCGCCGGCACCGCCGGTCGTGGAGCCGCCACGGCCACCGATGTTGAAGAAGCCGCCACCGGCACCGCCCTGCCCCGTCGAGCCGTTAGAACCCGTGGAGTTAAGCGTATCGCCGCCGCTACCGCCGATGCCGCTGCCGGCCGCTCCGCCACCACCGCCGCCGCCACCCGCGTATTCCGGAGTCACACCGCCGCCGCCACCACCGCCAGAAGCGACGTTCGCGGTGACCGTAACGTTCCTCAGGGTCAAGGTGCCGGCGTTGTAGATCCCGCCGCCCTTGGACACCAGCGCATCGTCGCCGCCGTTACCACCATTGCCCGCCGTCATGCCCCGGGTAATCACCAGGCCATCGAGGGTGGCCGTGGTGCCGGCCGTCACGCTGATCACCTGGGTGCGGAATTGCCCGTCCAGGGTGACATCGGCGACGTTGTCGTTGTTGAGATCGCCGTCGATCGTGATGTTCTTGTTCACCACCAGCACCTGGGTCAAGGCGACGGTCATGCTGCTGTTGAAAGTAACGATATCGCCGTTCTGGGCGGAAGCCAGGGCGGCGCGCAGGGAGCCCACGCCGGTGTTGGCATTGTTGGTGGCGGTCCAGGTGGCCAGGCCCCACTGGTATTCACTCATGGCATTGGCCGAGAGCACGTTGGCGCTCTCGATGTTGCCGGTGGCAATCTCCAGGTCCCAGTCGCCGCCGACGCCAGTGCGATCGTCGGAAGCCGCCACGTCGCGGCCGGTCAACTGTGCCAATGAATTCACCAGGCTCAGGCCACGGTCACCTTCGGCGGTGTAGCAGCCGTAGATCAGGATATCGCCGCCGGCGTTCATGTCCTGGCCGATCTGCGCCAGCACTTCGCTGCGCGCCTGGACGTTGTCCGCCGACAGGTAGCTGTTGCCCAGCCACAAATCACCGGTGTTGCCGTGGGCGATGATCTGCACCGAGCTGACACCCTGGTGGGTGTCCAGGTAATCGGCGATCTGTTGCAGGCCGTCCTTGGTGGCATCCAGTTGCACCACCTGGGTCCCGGGCGCCACGCCTTCGAGCAGGCTGGCGGAATCCTTGACCCGGGAATCGACGAACACCACGGATTTGCCCGGAACGGCAGCCTGGGTGGCATCGACCTGGCCTTGGGGCGCATGCGTGTCGGCCGGCTGGTCCGCCGTGGGCGTCTTGGCCGCCTCGGCAGTCGGATGAGCGTCCGGTTGCGCGGCGTCGGCCACGGTGGCCGCCACCGCGCCGTCGAACAGCATCCGCGGCTCCAGGGACATGATCATTGGCGATGCCAGGGCCTGTGCGCCCTCGGTTACCCGCGATTTGCCTTTGCTCCACCACATGACGATCACCTGGACTCGAACTTCTTGAACGCAAATGAAAAAAACCGCTGTCAGCTGACGGCGGCGTCGGTTTTCATACGAATGACATTGGCGGCGCTTGCGGACCCATCGCGCCAGAACGACAACTCGGCATATTTTTCAAACAGATCCGGCGGCAACAGGGTCCGCCGGGCTTGCGGCGCGACCTTGGGCTTGACCTTGTGCAGGCCGGCAACGCCGAGGGCCTGGTCGAAGGCGGGTGCGTCGTAGGTCAAGTGATTGAAATCGTGTTCGAACCAGGGCTCGCCGATGAACTCGTACACCAGGCGCATGACCCGCTCCGGGGCCTGGCTCAGCAGGTCGTAGTCAACGATCAGCAGCGACTCGGCGTTCTCGCCGTAATAGGCCTCTTTGAGCGCCGTCCAGGCAAGCCCCACCAGGCGATTGCGCTGGGCCAGGGTTTCGCAGCGGCTGTAGACGGTGTTGCGCTCGTCATCGTCGTTGAACAGCTTGGTGTTCTCGAACGGGTTGGCGCGATAGAGGCGCTCCAGGCTGTCGAGGATCCAGGCGACGTTGCGCACGCAAGCGATGGTCTTGGCCTGGGGGAACAGGTCCTGCAGGGCAGGCAGGCGGGCGCACCATTGGCGATTGGTGTCGAAGATGACCGGTTTATCGGCTTTGTCGGCGTAGTAGGAATCGAAGAGGCCACGCAACAGGCGGCGGCGCAGGTCGGTGTCGATCACCGAACCGAACTCGCTGCCGGCGCTGCATTGCTGCAGGACGGTGCTGAACAGCGAACCGACGGGACTGGTCATGCCGGCATGAAAGCGCGGGTTCTGCAATAAAATGGCAGAAAGCAGGGTCGAGCCTGAGCGCGGTAAACCGGAAATAAAGTGAAACTGCGGCAATCCCTTCACCTGTTTTGTAGTCCTTTTGTATCGCCAAGCGTAGCCGATGAAATAACCTTCGCCTAGTAGTACTTTGATATCAGATTCGCCCAGACTGAAAATAAGGATGGACGGTAGAAACCCTCGGTGAACCTGAATCGATTAAGCCGTTTCGCGACATTTTTCCGCCCGCTTCGCTCGGCAAAATCAAACATCCCGGTCTACGCTCAGCCGTGCGTGACCAGGCCAGGGAATCAAAGGAGTCGGGCTGATCGCACTCTTGTCCTTTATGCGCCGGGCATTGCGAAACCAATCACCTGAAGGATGAGGAATCTATGGAAGTATTCATTGGCACTATCCAGTCATTCGCCTTTAACTTTGCCCCCAGGGATTGGGCCCTGTGCAACGGGCAGACGCTTTCCCTTTCCCAGTACCAGACCTTGTTCGCCTTGATCGGCGTGACGTACGGAGGCAATGGCCAGACCAACTTCATGCTACCCAACCTGCAAGGTCGCCTGCCCTTGGGGCAAGGCAACGGCCTGGGCCTTACCCCGCGCGTCATGGGCGAGGTCTCCGGCACCGAAAACGTCACCCCGACGCTGAACAACCTGCCCATCCACACCCACACCCTCACGGGCGTCACCGCCTCGACCACCCTGCAACTGGCGAACCCGGCCAGCAATCCAGTGAACACGCCCACGGCCACCAACTCATTCATCGGCACCTCAGGCACCGGGCCAGGTTCGGCGACGATCTATTCCGACCAGATCGGTGCCTCGCCCGTACCGCTGCAAGGTGTCAGCACGACCGTCAGCGGCACGATTTCCCCCGCAGGCAACGGCATGCCATTGGCCATCATGAACCCGTTCCTGGCCATCAACTTCAGCATCGCCCTTCAAGGCTACTTCCCGTCCCGCAACTGATGAACCGCCGGAGGGCTGCGGTCCTCCGGCCTTTTGGAGTGTCGATATGCTGCAACAGGTTCATAGCCGCCATTTCCAAGCGCTGCTGGGCCAGACCGGCAGCCTGACCCTGCCCGATGGCAGTTGCCTGCCGGTACGCTTCGAAACCCTTGAGGAGACACCTCGGGCGAAGATGCCGAACACCGAGCGCATGCCCTTCAGCGTCGAGTTCAACAGTCTGGAAAGCACTGCGTTCGTGGACGGTCTTTGCGGGCTGGAGGTGCCGGAACTGGGCAAGATCGAGGGGGTGTTCGTGTCACGGATACCACCCATGGGACGGGATCCGGCGCTGGGATATTTCTACATCGCGTTTAACTAAAGACTGGTGGCCCCTTGTGGGAGCGAGCTTGCTCGCGATGGCGGACGGTCAGCTGCATCCATGTTGGATTTCCCGCCCTCATCGCGAGCAAGCTCGCTCCCACATTGAACAGGTGGCAAGTCAGGCACTGTTCAGTTGCCTTTCGGATACCAGACCAACCGCTCCGCCGCCGGGTTGCGCTCTTGCACTTCGAAACCCAGCGCCAGGTAGTGCCGGCGTGCATGGGGGTTGCTGGCCCAGACCACCGTCGCCACCGGGCAGCGGATCTGTTGCGCGGCTTTCTGCACCCCTTGCAACACCGCCCGGCCATACCCCTGCCCACGCGCCTGGGGAATGAAGGCCAGGTACAGCACGCGAATTTCATTGGGGCCGAAATCCGTGCTCAAGGCACCGATCGCGGTGCCGAGTTTTTCCACGACGTAATGCATGGCGTCGGGGAAGTTCTCGCCCAACCCTTGCTCCTGCACTTGGAACTGCTGGGCAATCACCTGCTGCACCTGCTCGGGGTCGCCGTCGATCCATTGCAGGTCAGGCCGCGCCGCCTGGTAAAGGCCCTGCAGGAATGGGCCATCGCTGACCCGCGATGGACGCACCACCAATCCCTCTGCCGCCACTGAATCCATGCTCGCTCCCCAAGACTAGAACCCGCTTTCCCTGACACCCAACGCCGCCAACCGTCGCCAGGCCGCTCCCAACACCGACTCGCCCTTGCCCTGCAACACCGCCACGCCACGCAGCGGCTGCGCCGGAGCGGACGTGTCGTCCAGCGCACTCAGGCGCACACCGTATTGGGCCTGCACCGGCTCGGCCCGTTGCTGCGAATCGCGGCGCACCGCAATCGGCCCATGGTGGTCGGACGTCAACGCTTGCTGTTCGACCCAGGCCACGCCGTTGGTGTCGATTTCATTCAACTGCACGGCAATCGACGTGTGCATCGGATCGTCCGCGATGAACCGTCCCGTGGCGCCCGGCCCGACCCGCCAAAGCTCGGCTTCGGTGAGGTACCCGCGCAACCGCGAATCGGTCTGCACCACTCGCGCCAGCGCCTGCGTCGGTGACAGCCAGCGCCCTACCGACAGTTGCGGCAACAAGTCGCGCACCTGGCCGGCATGGGGCGCACGCAACAACAGGCGTTCGCGCTGGGCCACCAGGCCCCGGTGCTCGGCCACCGCTTCGGCCAGTTGCTGTTCGATGATGCCGGCATCGGCGGCGGTTTCGCTGCGCCCGGCCTGGCGGCGCATCTGCAACTGCTGGATCTGGATTTCCCGGCGCACGATGGCCAGGCGCGAGGCCATGTCCGGCGATTCCAGTTCAATCAATACATCGCCCTGGGCCACGGTCTGGCCGTCGTGCACGTTCACCTGCTTGACCCGTGCCGCCACTGGCGCATGCAAGGCACTGGCCCGCCCGGCCTCGAGCATGACCGGCACTTCCACCGCGCTGCGCCAGGGCAACAGCAACGCCAACAGCAACCCCAGCAACACCAGGCCGGTAAGGAGCATCCGCCCACGGTGGGCTTGCTCACGGCGGCTCCACCATTGCCGCCATTCATTCACGATGGGCATCACAATGAACCACACCAATTCCACCATCATCAGAAAAATGCCCAGCACCTTGAAGAACAGGTGATAGACCGCCAGGGCAATCCCGAAAAACAACAACGCCCGCCACAGCCAGGAACCGTACCCCCAGACCAGCAAACGCCGACGCATCTTCGGCGACCAGGGTTCCGGCGCCGCCGCGCCATAACCGAACAAGGCTTCGCGCAGGCGCCAGCGGCACAGGGCGAACGCACGCCCCTGCAGGTTATCCACCGCCCAGAAATCACTGAGCAGGAAATACCCGTCAAAACGCATGAAAGGGTTCAAGTTGATGATCAGCGTGGTGATCCAGGTGGCGCTGGCCAGCATGAACGCCGCGGTGCGTGCCGGCCCGTCGGGCAGCAGCGACCAGGCCAGCAGCGCGATGCACGCCAGCAGCAATTCGGCCAGGACCCCGCCGGCACCGATCAGCAACCGTGCGCGACGATCATTGATCCGCCAGGCGTCGCTGACATCGGTGTAGAACATCGGCAACAGCACCATGAACGCCACGCCCATGCTTTGCACACGACAACCGGCACGCTTGGCCATGAAGGCATGGCCGAACTCATGGCACAGCTTGGCGAAGAGCAACGCCGTCCCGAAGGCCAGCGCACCGCCCAGGCTGAACAGGTGCGGAAACGTCGCGATGAAGCGCTGCCAGTCCCGCGACACCAAAAAGATGCCGAGGCCCAGGGTCAGCGGCAGGCCATAGCGCAGGATCCCGGGCCCGAACCGCGCCAACCAGGGCCAGGCCCGGTTGAGAAAGGCGTCCGGGCGCCACAGCGGTATGCGAAAAAACAGGTATTGATGCAGCAGGATCTGCCACAGGCTCTGGCGTTGTGCGGCGGTCTTGAAGAGGTAACTGTCGCGCTGTTGTGGGTCCATTGCGCTGATCAGGTCATGGCCGCGCAAGAAACCCAGCAGTTGCTCCAGCGACTCGCCATTGAGCGGCAGGCCCGGCTCGCGGTTTGCGGCTTGCAGCACCTGCTCCGGATCGCCCAGTGACCAGTGCCGCAACATGCGCATTGCCGCCGCGCCAAGCTTGAAGTAGCGCCCGCGCACCGGATCGGCCAAGGTCCACTGCGGCGAACCGTCCGGGTCCGGCGCCGCCGGGGACAATTGCAGGTCCGGCCGCAGGCTCGGCAAGTCCATGCTACAGGCCTACGCTCTGGCGCAGGCCGGCCAGTGGCCGACGCAACAGGTACAACGCCAGCGGCGCGCGGTCGCCGAAGACCTTCGCCGTGCCCCGCAGGCCGATGCGCGGCGCCGTGGCATCGAAACGCGCGTCCAACCGATACGCCAACTGCCCGGCGGCGGTAGGCTGCGCTTCATAGGCCGAGCGCTCGAGCCAGGCCAGGTGCCGCTGCAACGGGTCGCTGTCGAGAAACAACGCCACTTGCGCACCGGGCTCCAGGGCGATCGCATCGCCCACCGCCAATTCAATACGCAACTCGGCCTGGTTCGGGTCGGCGATTTCCATCAGTCGCTCGCCGGTCTGCACGGGCTTGCCGAGCCAGCGCTCGGCGTCGGCGAACACCGCAATGCCGTCGCGCTCGGCGCGTACTTCGCTGCGCTTGAGCAGTTCAAGCGCGTAGTTGCGCTCGGCGCGTTTCTGTTCGACGCGGGCGGCCAGCAAGTCAATCTTCGAACTGGATTCAGCGTCGGCAAACGAGCGCTGGGAATTGGCCTTGAGTTCGGCCTCGGCCACGCCCAACGCACGTTCGGCCACATCGGCCTGGGCCTTGAGGCTGGTGCTTTCGAAACGCAGCAGCAGGTCGCCGTTCTTGACGGTCTGGTTGGGCTTGACCAGGAACTCGGCGATCACCCCATCCAACGGCGCCGCCACCACCTGCCCACCCAGCGGTACCACTTCGGCCGGGGCCAACACGGACTGGCGCACCGGGATCAGCAAGCCCAGCAGCAACACCGCCACCAGGGCGACCTGGCGCTTGCGCGTCCAACGCAGGCGCCACGGCTTGCGCGGTTGCAGCGCCAGCCACGCATGGCTGTAGGTGTCCCCCAGTTGCGACAGCAGCACTTGTTCGGGTGGGGTCCAGGGCAGGTCCCGGGCCAGCCACAAACCGCCGAATACCTGGCCCTGATGATCGATCAACGGCAGCCAGAACACTTGCCCGGCGGACAGGCTTTGCCAGTCCGCCCGGATGGATTCGCTCACCCCATCGGCGGCGATCACCCGAGCCTGATTCAACAGGCCCTGTTTGAATAACTGCGCCACCGCCTGCTCGACAAATGCCACGAATGGCGCATTCGGCTCCACGGTACTGACGCCGGTCACCGCCTGGACCTTGCCGGCGATCAACAACGCGGCATGACGAAAGCCGAACAGGGCCTGGCCGTCATTGACCAGGCTGTAGCTCAATTGTGCCGGCGTTCGTGCCGCCCGGGTCTGGCGTTCAAGGTCAAGGAAGCGGGCAAACACCTGCTCGGCGCTGCCCGATACCGGCGCGTTCACTTGGGCTCCGCGAAACGCGCCGTGCCGCTCATGCCCGACAGCAGGCCGCTGGCATCCGGCACGCTCGCCACCAGCAACAAGGTCTGGCTACCCTCGTCGATGCGCGCGCCCAGGCGCTTGACCGTCGCTTGCAACGGCTTGCCGGTTTCATCGGGGACGAAGGTAAAGGGCTGGCCAGGCTTGAGCCGGTCCATCCAGCGCGACGGCACCAGCAGGTGGATCTCCAGGGTGCGGTTGTCGACCACATCGAGCAACGGCGCGCCGGCCGCCACGCTTTCGTAGCGCTGAACCTTGCGCGCCACCACTTGCCCGTCGAAGGGCGCGATCACGCTGCAACGCTTGACCTGAACCTGGTACACCTGGGATTGGGCCTGAGCCTCGCTGAGCCGGGCCTCGGCCCGCGACACCTCAAAGCGCCCGACCGATTTCAACTCCGCCAATTGCCGATTATGCGCCAGCTCTTCACCGGCCCCCCGGCTTGCCGCCTGGGCCGCGTTGAGCTGGGCCTGATAGGCCGAGCAATCGAACCGCGCCAGAGTATCGCCCTTCTTGAACGACTCGCCCTCGCTGAACGGCAACTCGACGATGCGCCCGGCCAACTCGCTGGCCAGCACCGCCTGGTCTCGCGCCCGAAGCACCCCACGCGCCTCATTGCCACTCGACGCACTGGCCGTGACACCGCTTTCCAGCAGAGGATCGTCCGCGACAGGCGTTTGCGCCTGCACGCCGCACGTTACAAAGGTCAACCCCACAACCCAACTACTCAAACGTCCCATGCCGTTACTCCCTGACGGATGGGCGGAGTCTACGACAGCGGTGGGGGGCGTCAAGGGAATCGCCGTCAGGAGTGAGAAAACTCTTGTTTCAAAAAGGTCGAAGAGGGGACAAAAAAACGCTCAGTTTTTTCCTGATATGTACGGACATCAAATCCTACGAAGTATTGAGAATTTCCATTCGTTGGAAAATGGTTTTCGGTGATGGATTTCTACCGTTGCTCTAAGAGAGGCTCTATTTCGTAACAAACGCTGACAGATCAAGCAAAGAATGGATTTGACCTTCCACCATGCATACGCTCAACACTGTTGCGCCGGTGACGAGAGAGAATCCAGCCAACGGTTGACGTTATGACACGCTCAACTTAGGAAGGCCCTACTCAACCCCGTACGCAGAGATTCAGTTCTCTGGCTGTTGGGGTGAAAAAACCGGCTTAGGCCGGTTTTTTCGTTTCTGGGGATCGAGTTTGTGCGCACCGCATTTTTTGTTGACGGCTATAACCTGTTCTATGGACTGCTCGCAGACACACCTTACAAATGGCTGGATTTGCGAAGCCTGTTGTCACACATCGCGCATATCGAAAACCCGCACAGCACAACTGTCTCAGTTGATTACTTCACCAGTTCCCCAACCAAGTACCCACGCACAAAGCCCCCGCCATCAAGCCGGATTATTGGTAGCAGCCAACGTCAACTCACCATCCCGGTACACCACCTCACACCCCAGCCACGCCACATCCACCTGCGGCAGCACCGCCGAGGGTTTGCGCAGCTCACGCAGCAACGTCGAGCCGTGGGACAAGCGCCCACCCATTCGCGCAATCACGGCCCGGGCGCTTTGATAGTGTGCGTGGCGACCAGGGTCCAACGTGTCTTCAAGCAGAATGTCCTCACCCAGAATTCCTTGAGCCTGCCCCGGATAAATCATGAAGCCGCTGGCCTGCTCGGTGCCTTCACGACCGTCCTGCCAGAAGCTGCCATCGCGGGTGCGGATGTCCGGGTGCGGCGCGAACCAATGCGCTCGGTCAGCCGTCGGCATGGCGTGGTGCAGGCGAAAGAACATCCGCATCAGGTTGTCGCGATACCATTCGCGCACTTGCAGGTAGTAGCCACGCAAGCCCGGCAGGCCGGTCGAATGAGCCAGGCGAATCGCCAGGGGCCATTGTGGGAAGGCCTGCAAGGGCAACTCGGTCAATGCTGGGCGTGGCGTGGCCGGGTCGGTTTCCCAGGGCAGGCGATGGGGGCTGTGTTCAAGGTTGTCATAGGCGGTCGGCGGCCGCCCCAACAGGTCGCCGCCACTGCTGGCCAAGGCGCTGGCGATGCACAGGTTGCCCTGCACCACGAACACGTAGAAGCGGGTGAACCAGTCGGCCAATTGCTGGCCGTCGGCACCTTGTCCGCTCAGTGCATGCAGCTCTCGGTCAAAATGTCGCAAGCCGTTTTCCAACGTCAGCAAATGCCCACGGGCGATGCGTTGCATGCGCAGGAACAACGGCAGCGAGCGCAGCAGGCGCAGTGGCCGCCACGGCAGGTGCGGTGTCGCACCGCCGACCTCGCCGGCGTAGCTGCTGGCACTGATGCCCCAGTCGGCCAGCCGGGCGAGAAACAGGTCATTGTTGATATACGAAGCACCGCCAAACACCGCCGTGAACGGCTCATTGTCCTGCAACACCCGTGAGTCCCAGCGCGCCATGATCGCCGGGATGCTCGCCGCCGCACGGCGCTGGGCGTACTCCACCAAGGCGCTGGGTTGCGGCGGCAGGATCTCGGCGATGTTGGCGGCGGTCAGGTGACGGCGCCAGCCGTAGTCGCTGATCGGTCGGTATTGCAGCAACCACAGTTGGGTGCCGTCCCAGGCCCATTCGACGTCGCCGGGCACGTAGTGGAACACCTGCAGCACGCCTTGCAGGAAACGCCATAGCACGTCTTCGGTCAGGCCATGGGCGGGCTTGAATGCGCCGCTGCTCCATGACTGGCCGAGGCGGGAAAGGATCGCCCGCTCGGGGCTCACCTGGCCATCGGCCAACGACTCCAGGTGACCTTCGACCCACTCCAGCTCGACGGACAGGTGGCGCACGAAGGCGATCCCCGACAGCCGTGGCGTGATGAAACGCTGCACCACCACTTCCTCGACACCCGCCGCCGTCAACTCGGCAATGCGCACCGGCACGTTGTGCGTCGGTTCACGCAGGAACGTGGTGCTCAGGCCAGCATTCGCCGCGTCGGCCTGATCTTCGCCGTAACTGGAAGAACGCACGGCCCAGATAGCGTCCGGCTGGCTCTTCAAAAATCCTGGTAAGCGCGGATCATGACAGTCGTTGAGCGACAGCGCCGCAGGCACTGCTTGCCCGGCCAGCTCTGCCAGGCACAAGCGCCCACCCTTGGTGTGCGCGACGAAACCACGCTCGCCCGACTCCAGCCATGCGGCGAACTCGGCCGGCGCATCGATCCATGGGTAGTGGCCCCAGCCGGGTTTCAGGCTGATGGTCAGATCGGCACGGGCCAGAATGGCGGACCAGGCCGCCGCTTGCGCGACGCCCAGCACCTTGTCCTGATCGCCCCACACCAGCTCGACCGGGTCGGTGATCCATTCCAGCAGTGGCAACGCAGTGTCCGCACGCAGCTGATCCCAGAGCGGCACAAAGGCGCGGCAACGGGCATAGCCGGCGCCCATGCGCTGGTATTGCGCGGGCGTCCAGGTCTGGCGGGAGAATTTGTGGGCGAACAGCGTCGGCTTGTTCGAGAGCAGCCAGTGGATGGTCTTGCGAATCGGCAGCGGCGACATCAACGCCGGCAATCGTCGCTGCCACAAAAACGCGCCCACCGGCGCCAGCAACACGCTGCGGCAGAAGTGCCCCGGCTGACGTTGCAAGGCGTGCAGCACCAGCAAGGCATTGACCCCGACCGCCATGATCGCGCTGCCCTTGTCCGTTGCCGCCAGCAACGCCTGGGCGTAGGCCGCCAGGTCCTCGCAAGGGGCCTGTGGGTTATTGCCAAAGCCCGGCAACTCTAATGGCACCACGTCGTAGCGTTCAAAGTGCGGCAGCGCGTCATCCCACCAATCGGCGGCGCTACCGTTGCCGGCCAGCAGGTACATCCGGGGCTTGCTCATGGACGGTCCTCAGGCCAGGTCGCGCAGGGCTGCGTCGAGGGTCGGATAACGGAAGGTATAACCGGCCTCGACCAGACGATTGGGCACCACGCGCTGGCCGTCGAAAAACAACTGGGCCATCTCACCCGCCAGGGCACGCACCGGCGCGGCTGGGATGTGGAACCACACCGGACGCTTGAGTACCTTGCCCACGCGCTCGGCGAACAGCGCCTGACTGACCGTTTCTGGCGCCACCAGGTTGTAGGTGCCGCTCAGGCTCTCGTCATCGAACGCACGGGCGATCACTTGGATGACATCGTCGCGGTGCACCCAACTCATGATTTGCCGACCATCGCCCATCCGCCCGCCGAACCCCAGGCGAAACGGAATCAGCAACGGCAGCAGCGCTCCGCCCGGACCGAACACCACGCCCAGGCGCATCACCACCTGGCGTACGCCCAGCTCAGTGGCGGGCCGGGCCGAGGCCTCCCAACGCACACAGAGTTCAGCCATGAAACCATCGCCCCGGCTGGCGCTTTCATCGAGGCTTTCGCTGGCGTCGCGCACGCCATAAAAACCGACGGCCGAGGCCTGTATCCACAAGGCCGGTTTGTGTCGGGCGTTTTTCAACCAGGTCATCAAGGCTTCGGTGGTATTGACCCGGCTGGCGATGAGTTGCGCCTGGCGCTTGGGGCTCCAGCGCGGCCCGGCCACCGGTGCGCCCGCCAGATTGATCACGATGTCGAAGGTTTCGTCATGGCCCAGTTTGCCCAACGCACGCAGGCACCGGGCGCGGCCATCGAACAGATAGGCCGCTTTCAAGGGATCGCGAGCCAGCACGCTGACCGTGTGCCCGGCGTCGAGCAGTTGATTGACCAGGGCTTCGCCGATAAACCCGGTGCCCCCCGTGACCAGCACGCGCTTATAGGCGCCACCGGCAAACGGGTTGGCGGGCTTGCCCGCGCGTTGCATGCGCAAGGCCGCCACGCCGTCGCGAATCCCCGAGGCCGTGACCCCGATGGCGAACAAGGTCAGCAGCCAGCCGCGCCAGCCCAGGTCGATCCCGCTCAGGCCGGTGGGCAAACTCGCCCACTGCGCCAGCTGCACCCCGTACAGCGCGAAGAAGGCACCGCCGTTGACCGCCAATACCGTGTGCATGATCCGCTCGATGGCGGGCAACTTGCGGGTGCGGTCCTCGACCACGAAGTCCCACAGCGTCAGACCGATCTCCAAGGCGAACAGCAGCGCGATGACAATCGCCCAGGTGCCTTCGAAGGCCAGATGGGCAATGCCCAGGAACAGGATCCCGTAGAAGCACGAACGCAAGGCGTGGATCGACAGCTCCAGCCGCGCACTGTGGCGATAGGGCAAGGCGACGGTCAGTTCGTGGTGATACAGGGTATCCAGTGCGCCCAGGATCGCCTGGGCGATCAACAGCGTGATGGCCCAGTCCAGCAGGGAAAAGTCAGGCATGGTTTGCATCACCCGGCGCATGGTCAGTCAGGGAGGTGCGGCGGTCATGGCGATAGAGCCAGAACAGCGGCGGCAGTAACAGCAGCAGCGCGAGACCGTCGAGCCACAAGTGCGACCAGACCCGCGCCTGGGCGGAAATCAGCATGTCCTGGGGCGCCCACAGCAGAATGCCGGCGATTATCCAGGCCCAAGGCATAGCGCTTTTCAGGCGATTGCCGATGTGCACGAGGGCGAACATGTACAACGCGTAGCTTTGCAACGTGGCGCCGAACAAGGCCAGCCACCAGACCTGCTGTGCGCTGGCCGTCGCGGGCACCGCGGCGGCGCCCCAGAAGGCCTGTTCGATGTTTTGCAGGTAGCCATCGAGCAAGCCCGAATGGCCTGCCCAGCTCAGGGTGATGCCGGCAAGCAGATGCATCAGGGCGGCGGCATAAAGCCAATTGACCAAGGCTTTGCGAAGGGTGCTTTGAGGGACTGGCATTCCGTGTCCTGAAGGCTTGCTGGAGGGTCGCAAGTCTAATGGAAAAGGAGGTTGCTTTATCTGGCTATTTGGATTGGGTGCACTCGTACAGCCAGGTCCTAGGAGATTTCCTTCAAGTTGTAGCGATGTTGGTGAACTTGTCCGGCTTCGGGCCCGCCGCTAGTCTGGGTTTGTCACTGAAAAAACGGTGACACGGACGTGCAAGTCCGGGTACAACAACCGAATCATAATGCCTCCGGCCATTTATGGTGCATTCGTGCCCGCGTTTTATGGCGGCTGTGTTCGGGAGACTCTCAAGGTCTGCCGGGGTTTTGGTATGGTTACCCGGTCTTGCACACTCGCTCACAGCTGCCACCTTCCATCGCGTGCAAGCGATTCAAAGTGGTTCTCCAATGGAAACCTACCATGTTCAAACCTACACCTAACCCTCCACCCGTCTCACCTGACACCCGCGCTGAGACCCCAGATTCCAAAAAGCTCGACGAAGCCGCCCAACGCGCCCTCGACTACTACCTCAATCCCAAACCGGCCGATGAAACCTCTGGCAAAACCCAAACCGCCCACCTCTTCATGGTCGCCCCGGACATCGACACCGAAACCCTGCTGGCCAATGCCTCCGAAGACCTGCTGTCCATCAGCGCCATCGCCGCCGACCTGGCGGATGACGTTGAAGGCAGCCGCCGCAGTGTCATCCTGGCGATCAGCCGGATGGCTGATGGCGTGCATTTATTGGTGGAGCGGGCAATGGATCGGCTTGAGGTCCAGGCTTCGGGCTGACATTCCTGTGGTGGATTGAAAACCGCCATCGCGAGCAAGCTCGCTCCCACAGGGGTTTTGTGTCGACTGAGATATCGAGATCAACGCCCGTCAACTGTGGGAGCGAGCTTGCTCGCGATGAGGCCAGCCCAGACAACCCTCACTACAGGGTTCATTCACCCCACCGATTAGCGCTGCATCCCCCAGCGCTTCACCGTCACCCGCTCCAAACTGTCGAACACCAGGTTCTCCACCAGCAACCCGATCAGGATCACCACCGCCAACCCGGCAAACACCTTGTCGGTGTACAGCTCATTGCGGTTCTGGAAGATGTACCAGCCCAGGCCGCCCTTGCCGCTGGTGGCGCCGAATACCAGTTCGGCGGCGATCAGGGTGCGCCAGGCGAAGGCCCAGCCGATTTTCAGCCCGGCGAGGATCGACGGCAGCGCCGCCGGAATCAGGATGAACAGCACAAAACGCAGGCCCTTGAGCCCGTAGTTGCGCCCGGCCATGCGCAGCGTTTCCGACACACCGAGAAACCCCGCGTACATGTTCAACGCCAGCGCCCACAGCACCGAATGCACCAGCACGAAAATCAGGCTGTTCTGCCCCAGGCCGAACCACAGCAGCGCCAACGGCAACAGGGCGATGGCCGGCAGCGGATTGAACATCGACGTCAACGTGCTGAGCAGGTCGCGGCCCAACTGCGTCGACACCGCCAAGGTGGTCAAGCCAAACGCCAGGACGATGCCCAGTAAATAGCCCTTGAGCAGCACCACCAGGGAAATCCACACCTTGCCCAACAGCTCGCCGCTGAGCAAACCGTCGTACAAAGCGCTGGCGGTCTGCAAGAAACTCGGCAGCAGCAGGTCATTGTTCTGGTAGCGCGCCACGCCCTCCCACACCACCGCCAGCAACAACAGGATCAAACTTTTGCGCAGCCAACCCTGTTGCCAGAGGCGCTGGCCCAAGGGCAACTCCCGCTCCAATGGCACGTGGGTCAGGGGTTGCAGGTCGACTTCGTACTCTTCGCGCGCAGGCGATAACTGGCTCATGAAAGGCTCCCCTTAATACGCGATACGGATATCGGTGAAATCCAGCTCACGCTCGGTTTCAGGCGGCTGACCTTCATTGAACAGCAAGCCATGAATCCGCCGCGCCGTGTGCTGGAACCCCACGCCACCGAGGCTGTGCAGATCGTATTGATGGCTGTGGATTTCCGCCCGGACCCTTCCTGGATGCGGCGATAACAGCAGGATGCGATTACCCACCACCAACGCTTCCTCGATGGAGTGGGTGACGAACAGCAGCGTGAAACGCACCTCTTCCCAGAGCAGCAGCAGTTCTTCCTGCATCTTGCGTCGGGTCAGGGCATCGAGGGCGGCGAAGGGCTCGTCCATCAAGAGGATTTTCGGCTGCATCGCCAACGCCCGGGCAATGGCGACGCGCGCTTTCATGCCACCGGACAACGTGTGAGGGTAGGCATCGGCAAACGCCGCCAGGCCCACTTTGTCGAGGTAATGCAGCGCCCGCTCCTCGGCCTCGCGACGCTTGAGGGTGCCGGACGCCAGCAGCGCGAACATCACGTTCTGCTTGACGGTTTTCCACGGTGGCAGTTGGTCGAACTCCTGGAACACCACGATCCGGTCCGGTCCCGGCGCGTTGACGGTTTGGCCTTGCAAGCGAATCTCGCCTTCGCACGGCGTGATGAAGCCACCAATGGCCTTGAGCAAGGTGGACTTGCCGCACCCGGACGGGCCAAGCAAAACAAAACGGTCCGCCGGGTCGACTTCGAAACTCACCTGGTGGGTGGCCCGCACCACGCGTTGTGGCGTGCGGTACTCCAGGCTGACGTTGTCCACCGACAGCAATGCCGTGCCGGTGGCGGTGGGATTGCTGGCCGCGTGGCCTTGCAAACGCGCGTTCATGACAATCAGCTCCCCTGCAACGGTTTGGCGTCCTGGAAGAAATAGTCTTCCCATGACGCCGGCTTGTTCTTGATGGCGCCGACGCGGTAGAGGAATTCGGCCAGCGGGTAGGTGTTTTTCGGTGTGACGGTGAATTCGATCTGCGGGTTGTCGATGATTTTCAACAAGGTCGCCCGGTCGATCTTGGCCTTGGTCACACGCAGGTAGGTGTCCGCCGCCGCACCTTTATCGTTCTGGGCGAACTCGGCCGCTTCGGTCAGCGCCTCGACGAACGCCTTGTAGGTCTTCGGGTTTTCATCGCGGAATTTCTCAGTGGCGAACAGCACCGTGGGTGAGTTCGGCCCGAGCACGTCATAGGAGTTGAGCACCACATGGACGTTGGGGTTTTGCAGGGCCTGGTCCTGGAACGGCGGGTTGGAAAAATGCCCGGTCAATTCGGTGCCGCCAGCAATCAATGCCGCCGTGGCATCCGGGTGCGGGACGGCCAAGGTGTACTTGTCGAGGCGATTGAAGTCCTTGTCACCCCACTGCTTCGCGGCGGCGTATTGCAGGAAACGCGACTGCACCGAGACCCCCACCGCTGGCACCGCGATGCGGTCCTTCTCGGTGAAGTCAGCAATGGTCTTGACGTTGGGGTTGTTGCTCAACAGGTAATAGGGAAAGTTGCCCAGGGAGGCCACGGCCTTGACGTTCTGCTTGCCACGGGTGCGGTCCCAGACGGTCAACAACGGCCCGACGCCAGCTCCGGCAATGTCGATGGAGCCCGACAGCAATGCATCGTTGACCGCCGCCCCACCGGACAGTTGCGTCCAATCGACCTTGATGTCGATGCCCTCTTCCTTGCCGTGCTTCTCGATCAATTGCTGGTCGCGGACCACGTTCAGCAACAGATAAACGATGCCGAACTGCTCGGCGATCCGAATCTCGCCCTCGGCGTGGGCGCTGGCCGGCACGACCAGGCTGCCGGCCAGCAAACTGAAGCCCAGGCCGATGGCGGCGGCCAGCGGTGCAAAAGCAATGCGCTTGGACATGGTGATTCTCCGGGCTCTTGGCGCAAGGCGCAGCCGATCAGAAAGGGGCGTCGCCCTGGATGGTGGTGCGATACAGCTTGCGGCGCAGATGGCTCGGGCAACCGGCGGCCAGGTGGATCAGCGAGCGGTTGTCCCAGAACACCAAGTCATGGGGCTGCCATTGATGGCGATAGATGTTTTGAGGCAACACGCTGTGGGCATACAGCTCCGTCAGGATGGCTTTGCTTTCATCCTCCGGCAGGCCGACGATGCGGGTGGTGAACCCCTCGCTGACGAACAATGCCTTGCGCCCGGTTTCCGGGTGGGTGCGGACGATGGGGTGCACGACTTCGGCCACCTGGGCCAGTTGCTCCGGCGTCAACGTCGGGCGCCAGTTGCCTTCGAATTTGGTTTCGCTGTAGCGCGCAGTGTAGGAATGCGCCGCCGAACGGCCCTCGACCGCTTTACGCAACGTTTCGGGCAAACCGTCCCAGGCCTTGTGCATGTCGGCGAACAGCGTGTCGCCGCCTTCGCTCGGCAGTTCCTGGGCGTGGAGCATCGAGCCGAGGCTGGGCAGCTCCTTATAGGAAAGGTCCGAATGCCAGAACTTGCCTGCATCGCCGAGGCCGATGGATTGGCCGTTTTCGATGATGTTGGACACGATGAGGATTTCCGGATGCCCGGCCAGCAGGAACTGCTTGAGCACATGGATTTGCAGCACGCCAAAACGGCGGCTGAAGGCGATGTGCTGTTCGGGGGTGATGCGCTGGTCACGGAACACCACGACGTGATAGTCCAGGTGCGCGCGATGGATGCGGGCGAAATCCTGGTCGTTGATGGGCCGGGACAGGTCCAGCCCGACGATCTCGGCGCCGACGGCATCGCGAAACGGGAGGATGGCGAACGACTGCGGCGCGATGGTCGCGGCATTTGAATCTGGAGAAAAAGAGACGGCTGGCATACATCACTCCCACACACTGCGCGCTTCAATGAGCACGCAATCGATCAAAACTCACGGCGTTACCGTGTTGGTTTGTGTCGTGCGGCGCGCCGATTGGTCGGCAGGTACGCAGGAGGATGACTTTAAGGGTATAAGAATTTAAATTTAAATACCGTTAATGAATAACGATATGGCTTAGAGTTTTCACCGCCCTCCCTGTGGCGAGGGGATTTATCCCCGCTGGGGTGCGAAGCAGCCCTAAAACCTGCCACCTCGGTGTGTCAGGCTTGGTTACATTCAGCTATTTCGGGGGCTGCTGCGCAGCCCAGCGGGGATAAATCCCCTCGCCACAGAGATAGCGCCGGCCCGAGTTATTGGGTTTCTAGCGCTCGTGCAACGCCTCGGACCGGGCCTTGATGATGGGCTTGAGCAGGTAGCTGAGCACGGTTTTCTTGCCGGTGATGATGTCCACCGACGCCACCATCCCTGGGATGATCAGCAAGGGTTTTTCAGGCGTGCCCAGGTGGCTGCGTTCGGTGCGCAGCTTGATGATGTAGTAGGTGGTTTTCTTGTCTTCATCGGTGATGGTGTCGGCGCCGATCTGTTCCAGCTTGGCTTTCATCCCGCCGTAGATGGTGTAGTCGTACGCGGTGAATTTCACCGTGGCGTCCTGGCCGGGGTGCAGGAAGGCGATGTCCTGGGGACGGATTTTCGCTTCCACCAGGATGGTGTCGTCCAGCGGCACGATTTCCACCAGGTCGCTGCCGGGCTGGATCACGCCGCCGATGGTGTTCACCAGCAATTTATTGACAATGCCGCGCACGGGCGACGTCACCAGGGTCCGGCTCACCCGGTCTTCCAGGGCCTTGCCGGTGGCCTGGGCCTTGTTCAGGTCGGTGCGGGCTTCGTTGAGCTGGGTCAGGGCTTCGCTGCGGAACTTGCCGCGGGTCTCGTCGATCTTGCGCTGCACTTCCTTGATCGCCGATTCGGCGCGGGGGATCGCCAGCGTCGTGGCGTCCAGTTGCCCACGGGTCTCGACTTCGGCGCGCTTGAGCCGCAGCACTTCCACCGGCGACACCGCACCCTGGGCCACCAGCGGTTCGGACATGTTGATTTCCTGGCGTTGCAAGGCCAGGCCGGAGCGGTACTGCGCCTGCTTGGACACGAACTCGCGCAGTTCCTGCTGGCGCTGGATCAACTGCTCCTGCAAGCCGCCGATTTCATCGTGCAACTGCTGGCGGCGACTGATGTACAGCGACTCTTCGCTGGCCGCCTGGCCCGGCACCGCCTTGAGCACATCGGCCGGGAAGTTCAGCGGCCGGTCATCGACCTCGGCGCTCAGGCGCTCGACTCGCAACAGCATGGACAGTCGATCAGCCTCGGTTTCGCCGACGTTGGAGACAAACCGTGTGTCGTCCAGGCGAATCAACGACGCGCCGACATCGACGATCTGCCCTTCCTTGACGAACAGCTCAGCGACGATACCGCCTTCCAGGTTCTGGACTTTCTGGATCTTGGACGATGGGATCGCCTTGCCGTCGCCCTTGGTCACTTCGTCGATCTCGGCGAAGTTGGCCCACAGCATCAGGAACACAAAGAAGCCGATGATGCCCCAGATCGTCAAACGCACCACCCGGGGAGCGTCCTCGATCAGGGCTTTGTTGACCTCGGGCAGCGGTTGGCCGTGCAGCGAGTCGGAACCTTTGAAATAGCGGCCCACCCCGCCCTTTAAACCTGACTTAAGCAACACTGATCTGCCCCTTCTTCAGCGCTTCCATGACAGCGGCTTTCGGGCCATCGGCGAGGATCTGTCCACGGTCGACCACCAGCAGGCGATCCACCAGCGACAGCAAGGATGCCCGGTGCGTCACCAACAGCACGGTCTTGTTTTCCACCACGGCGGCCAGACGCTGTTTCAAGCGTTCTTCACCGGTGTTGTCCATGGCGCTGGTGGGTTCGTCCAACAGCAGGATGGGCGGGTTGAGCAGCAGCGCGCGGGCCAGGGCGACGTTCTGGCGCTGGCCACCGGACAGGTTCTGCCCGCGCTCGCCGACTTGCAGTTCATAGCCTTGCGGATGCAGGCGGGCGAATTCGTGCACGCCCGCCAGCTCAGCGGCCTGGAGCACCAGTTCGTCTTCGACGTAACGGGCGCCGGAGGTCAGGTTGTCCCGCAGGGTGCCGGCCAGCAGCTGGATGTCCTGGGGCACGTAGCCAATGTTATAGCGCAGCTCGCTGACGTCGATCTGGCGGATGTCCACGCCGTCCACCAGCAAGGCACCGTCGTCAGGCTGATACAGGCCCACCAGCAATTTGGCGAGCGAGCTTTTGCCCGAACCGCTACGACCGATGATGCCGATTTTCTCCCCCGGCTTGATCACCAGATTGATGTTTTTCAGCGCAGCGTTCTGCTGGTTCGGGTAGGTGAAGCTCAACTGACGGCATTCAATGGCGCCCTGCAACACCTTGCGGCTGAGGGGGCGCTCGTCGAAATTGCGCTCCTGGGGCAGCTCCATCATCTGGTCGACCGAGGTCATGGTCACCCGCGCCTGCTGGTAACGGGTCAACAGGCCCGACAGCGACGCCAGCGGGCTGAGGGCGCGTCCGCTGAGCATGTAGCAGGCAACCAGCCCACCCATGCTCAGGTTGCCGGCGATGATCAGGTAAACGCCGAAGACGATCATGATCACCCCGGCCAATTGCTGGATCAGCAAGGTGATGTTCATCGCCAGCCCGGACAGCATCTTCACCCGCAGTTCGAGGCGACTGAGGGTGCCGATGGTCTGCTCCCACTGGTATTGACGCTCGCTCTCGGCGTTGTTGACCTTCACCGCGTCCAGGCCGGCCAGGGTTTCGATCAGGCTGGACTGGCGCTCGGCGCCCAGGGCCATGGTGCGCTCCATGGTCGCCACCAGAGGCTTCTGCAACGCATAGCCGATCAGCAGGGCAATCGGGAACGCCAGCACCGGAATCCACACCAGGTGCCCGCCGATAATCGCGATGACCATGAAGATCAGCAGGGTGAACGGCAAGTCGATCAGGCTGGTGAGGGTCAGCGAGGCGAGGAAGTCCCGCAGGCTCTGGAACTCATGGATGTTCTGGGCAAAGCTGCCGACCCGCGCCGGGCGGTACTTCATGGACATGCCGACGATACGCTCGAACAGCGTCGCCGAGATGATCAGATCGGTTTTCTTGCCCGCCAGGTCCAGGCACAGGCTGCGCAGCATCTTGAGGATCAGATCGAACACATAGGCGCCGGTGATACCGACGGCCAGCACCCACAGGGTCGATTCGGCCTGGTTCGGCACCACGCGGTCGTAGACGTTCATCACGAACAGTGGCGCGGCCATGGCGATAATGTTGATCAGCAGGCTCGCGGCGATGGCGTCGGCGTATAGCCAGCGGGACCGCTTGAGGGTGTCGCGGAACCACGAACGCGCCCGGGGAATGAGCGTGCCGTGGTTGACGTCAAATTTATGCTGCGGTTGGGCGAAGAACACCTTGCCGCTGTAGTCGTCCGCCAGCAGTTCGCGGCTGACCGTGACCTCCCCACCATCGCTTTCGCTGAGCAGCAGCCGCGCCTGGTCGTCACCGACCCAGCCCAGCAGCACGGCACTGCGGCCGTCTTTGAGCAGCAACAGCGCCGGCATGGCGATGGTCGGGATCTGCTCCAGCTTGCGTTGCAGCACCCGGCCTTGCAGACCGGCACGGGCCGCCGCGCGCGACAATAATTCGACGCTCAGCCGTTGCTTGGGCAGTGGCAAGCCCGTGGTGAGCATCGCCGCGCTGGCCGGCTTCTGATGCAGCATGCAGAGCGCCAGCAGACCGTCCAGCAACGGGTCGTCGTGCAGCGTGCGCGGGTCATGAACTAGTTCGACTGGACTGACTTCTGATTCCACGCTCGGCACTCTGACTGATTAAAACGGGTGGTAGGACTCAATTCATCCCAGGCAACTGGACCTTGGGTTTCACGTCGTTCTGCACAACCGATGCCAACGGTGCGACCACACCCTGGCTTTTCAACAGTTGGCCCATGGTTGCCTTGATCCGGTATTGGGTGAACAACTGCACGTTCTTGATTTCCGCCAGGCGCCGGGAGGCGGTGAACAGCTCGTTTTCGCTGTCGAGCAAGTCGAGCAGGGTCCGCTCGCCAAGGCTGAACTGCCTCTGGTAGGCGGTACGCACGCTGGTGCTGTGGTCCACGTATTGCTGGGCGATCGGCACCTGGGCATTGGCGTTGTTCAGGGCATTCCAGGCCAGGCCCAACTCTTCATTCAATTGGCGCAGGGCATTGTTGCGGATGTCCAGGGCCTGGTTGGACAGGTACGACTTGGATTCCAGGTCCGCCTTGTTGCTGCCACCGGCATACAGGTTGAAACGCATGCGCAGCATGGCTTGCCATTCATTGTTATGGCCGTTCTGGCCGTCCAGGTCATTGTCGGCCGTGCGGCCCAGTTCAGCGTCGAAACGTGGGTAGAAACTCGACTTGGCGGCTTCGTACTGTTGCTCGGCGGCGGCGATGTCCGCTTCCGCCGAACGCAGCACCGGACTGTTTTCCAGCATCTGGGCGCGGGCTTCGGTCAGGTTGGCCGGCAGCAACGCCAGAAAATCGGCGGGGCGCTCCAGTTGATCGGGCATCTGGCCCACGGCGCTGAGGAAGTTGGTCTCGGCGTCGGCCAGGTTGGTCTGTTCGGTGATCAGGTTGTTGCGGGCCTGGGCCATGCGCGCTTCGGCCTGGTCCAGGTCGGCGCCACTGCCCACGCCACGGGAGGTGCGCAGCTTGATCTGGTCGAAGATGCGTTCATGGCTCTTGAGGTTTTCCTCGGCCAGGCGCACGAACTCGCGACGGGTCAGCACATCCAGGTAGACCTGGGCCACGGTCAGGCCGGTGCGCTCGGACGCATCCAGCAACGAGTAGGCACGGGCGTTGACGGTGGCTTGTTGACGCCCCACTTCGCTGGACGTCGCAAAACCGTCAAAAACCATTTGTGACAGGCGCAGGCTCGACTCGCTGCGGTTCAGGGTTTCCCAATGGTTGTTGCTGCCCGATCGGGTGGTGACGCTGTCGGTGCCTTCGCGCCCGTACCCCGCTGCAAGGTCCACCCTAGGCAGGTAGCCGCCCTTGGCCGCCTTGAGTTGGTAGTCAGCCGCCAGCCGGCTGTTCACTCCGGCCTGGATTTCCGGATGGACATCCAAGGCTTGCTGCATGGCCTGCGGCAAGGTTTGTGCTTGTACGAAATTTGCGGCGAGGGCGAAGGGCAAAGCCATGAACAAGTGCGGACGCATGGTGGTTTTTTCCTGAACTCTTGTCTTGGATCACAGCGAAACGTGGCGCTGCATCGGATGATGGCAACCGGAATGACCGTATGTCGGAAAGTTCGAAACAAGAACTGGATCAAGCACCGAAGGGACAGGTCGCCGCTTAAATATCAATGTGACATTACTGAAGCGATTGTTTAGGATGGCCGACATAAGGTCAATAGTTTGGCATAAACAAATAAATCGAAATTAAACAGCCAAATTTTTGACACAGCAAAGCGTCAAAACAACCTTACTTAGTTAAAGAGAACGTCCAGACCGCCGAGGCCCAAAGGCCCCCGGGTCCATGGAAGTCTACTGAACGTAGCACCCGGAGAGTCTTCAATGAGCAGTGTTATTGCCGTCGTCAAAAGCATTGTTGGTCAGGTTTTCGTCGTATCCCCAGAGGGCATCCGTCGCGTACTCATTGAAGGCGATCGCCTCTACACAGGCGACCAGTTGGACACCGGGCCTGCTGGCGCCGTCACATTGGAATTGGCCGATGGCCGCACCCTGGACCTGGGTCGCGATACCCAATGGAGCGCCAACGCCCCGGACTCGTCCACGGACCTGGCACAAGCCACTGCCCAGGCCGCGCCGTCCGTAGAAGAGCTGCAACAAGCCATCGCCGCGGGCGCCGACCCGACCACTGCCCTTGAAGCCACGGCCGCCGGTGCTACCGCTGCGGGCACGGGGGGTGCCGCCGGTGGCGGTCACAGCTTCGTGGCACTGGATGCCACCGCCGGCAGCGTCGATCCGACCATCGGTTTCCCGACCGAAGGCTTGAGCACGGCCGCCGTCGCTGACAACAACATCAACGGTCTCGACACCAACGCCAACACCACGGCCAACACCCTGCTCAACGCGACGCTGACCCTGAGCGCCACCCCGACCCTGACCGAGGCCGGTGGTGTACTGGTCTATACCGCGACGGTCACCCAGGCGCCCCAGACCAACCTGACCGTGACCCTGTCCAACGGCTCCGTGATCGTGATCCCGGCCGGCCAAACGACCGGTAGCGTCAACGTACCGCTGGCACCGAACGATACCGTCTACAACGACGCCAGCCAGATCAGCGTGAGCGTCACCGGGACCACCGGTGGCACCGGCATTGCCGTGACCCTGCCCACCACCCCGGCAGTGACTCAGATCACCGATACCATCGACACCACCAATGTCACCCTGAGCGCAGGCAACACGGTGACCGAAGGTGGCCAGATCACCTACACCGCCACCCTGACCAACCCGGCCCAGACGCCAGTGACCGTGACCTTGAGCAACGGCTCGGTCATCACCATTGCTGCCGGCCAGACTAGCGGCACAGTGGCCGTGGATACCCCGGCCAACGATGTCTACAACAACGGCAGCACTGTCAGCACCACCATTACTGGCGCGACCGGTGGCAACTTCGAAAACCTGGTGCCGAGCACCGCGCCTGCGGTGACTACGATTACCGACTCGGTGGACACCACTGGCCTGACTCTGTCCGCCAGCAACACCGTCACTGAAGGCGGTTCGATCACCTACACCGCAACCCTGACCAATCCGGCCCAGACGCCAGTAACCGTGACCTTGAGCAACGGCTCGGTCATCACCATTGCCGCCGGCCAGACGACCGGCACAGTGGCCGTGAACACCCCGGCCAACGACGTCTACAACAACGGCAGCACTGTCAGCACCACCATTACTGGCGCGACCGGTGGCAACTTCGAGAACCTGGTGCCGAGCACCACGCCTGCGGTGACCACCATTACCGATTCGGTCGACACCACTGGCCTGACGCTCTCGGCCAGCAACACCGTCACCGAAGGCGGTTCGATCACCTACACCGCCACCCTGACCAATCCTGCCCAGACGCCAGTGACCGTGACCTTGAGCAACGGCTCGGTCATCACCATTGCCGCCGGCCAGACGACCGGCACAGTGGCTGTGGATACCCCGGCCAACGACGTCTACAACAACGGCAGCACTGTCAGCACCACCATTACCGGTGCGACCGGTGGCAACTTCGAGAACCTGGTGCCAAGCACCACCCCAGCGGTTACCACGATTACCGATTCGGTCGATACCACTGGCCTGAACCTGACGGCCAGCAACACCGTCACCGAAGGCGGTCAGATTACCTACACCGCCACCTTGACCAATGCCGCTCAAACCCCAGTGACCGTGACCTTGAGCAATGGCGCGGTGATCAACATCGCCGCCGGTGCTACTACCGGCACCGTTGCCGTGGACACCCCGGCCAACGACGTCTACAACAACGGCAGCACTGTCAGCACCACCATTACCGGTGCGACCGGTGGCAACTTCGAGAATCTGGTGCCGAGCACTGCGCCTGCGGTGACTACGATTACCGATTCGATAGACGCTACTACCGTGACGTTGACCGCTACACCAACCGTGAACGAAAACGGCACGATCACCTACACCGCCACGCTGACCGGCGCCGACGGCAAACCGGTCACCGCGCAGAACGGTCCTGTCACTGTTACTTTGGAAAGCGGCAAAACCATCACCATCGCAGCCGGCGCAAGCTCGGGCGTGTTGGATGTGGCTGTCGGCAATGACGTCTACCAAGGTCCGACCACCGTCACCGAAAGCATCAGTACCGCCACGGGCGGTAACCTGGAAGCCATTGCTCCAAACACCGCTCCAGTCAGCACCGTCGTCAGTGATGTCAATGACACCACTACAGTGACGTTGACCGCTACACCGACCGTGAATGAAAACGGCACGATCACCTACACCGCTACCTTGACCGGTGCCGATGGCAAACCCGTCACCGCACAAAACGGTCCGGTCACCGTCACCCTCGACAGCGGCAAAACCATCACCATCGCCGCCGGTGCAAGCTCGGGCGTGCTCGATGTCGCTGTGGGCAACGATGTTTACCAAGGTCCAACGACGGTTACTGAGTCGAT
>NZ_FMXV01000037.1:0-54586 GCF_900104425.1 Pseudomonas sp. NFACC13-1
TGGCGTCCCCTAGGGGACTCGAACCCCTGTTACCGCCGTGAAAGGGCGGTGTCCTAGGCCACTAGACGAAGGGGACACACGTACAACATTCACTGCCTAGAGCGTTTGGCTGAGTGCTTTACGCTGTAAGTGGCGCGCATTCTATGGATGGATTGAAGGGTCGTCAACCCCCAGATATAAATTTATTTAAATCAATGACTTCGCCCGGTTTGGGGGCGATCCGCGCATTTTGCTCGTCCGGTCTCTGACGCCTATATTCTGTCGCCCGCCGAGACGCTATAGTCGCGCCCGACAAATGATGGCAATGTGCTCTTACCCGATCATGCATCCTATAAACAGCACGACGCCCGTCTAATCACGTCGCTCGGGCCTATGCGCTTAAAAGCCAAGCCACTACACTCATGACATGCGTACCCTAATAAAGAGGTCTTACCGGTGACACCACTCATGATCACCCTGCTCGTCGTAGCCGGGATCGCCCTGTTGATCGCCATTGGCTACATGAACCACGTGGTGGAAAACAACAAGCTGGAAAAGGCCCGCACCAAGGTAGAACTCAACGACCGCATGCGTCGCTGTGGCGAGCTCACCGAAACATTCCCCGGGCAGTTGATGACCCCTGCCCTGAAGTTGTTGATGACGCGCCTCGAGATGAATGTCTGCCAGCGCCTGCTGAACCTGGAAAAAACCAATTCCGCGGTCAAGGCACGCCTGGATGAACTGAGCGCACTGGCTGCCCAGGGGGAGTCGATCCCGGTGAGCAATCCACCGGCACCGATCCAGACCGAAGCCAAGGCCAAGGACGTTCGCTTTCTGCTCGAGGCCTTGCATGGCCAGATCACCCGCGCCGCCCAGGACGGTTTCCTGCCGCCCAACGAAGCCAAGCGCTGGATCCGCGAAGTGCGGCACATCCTGGTGCTGCTGCACATCGAGTTCTTCAACAACCTCGGCCAGCAGGCTTTGCAGCAAGAACAACCCGGTCAGGCTCGCCTGGCCTTCGAGCGCGGCGTGCAGTACCTGCGCAAGCAACAGGAACCACAGGTCTACGCCGAGCAACTGGCCTACCTGGAGAAACTCCTGGCCCGCGCCAATGCCCAGGTCCTGGCCAGCACCCAGCCGGTCGAGGGCGAGGTCAACCAGTTGACCGAAGGCTTGAAGGACGACGAAATAAACGACGAGTGGAAGAAGAAGAAGGTCTACGACTGAGGCAACGCAGCCTCATCGTGGCGAAAGTACGAGCTTGTAGGAGCTGTCGAGTGCAACGAGGCTGCGATCTTTTGATCTTTCGCTTGAGGCTCAAGCGTTAGGGGAAAGATCGCAGCCTCGTTGCACTCGACAGCTCCTACGGTTCCTACGGCTCACAAGTTCATACCGCCCCATGAGGGCGCGGCACCCAACGGATGCCCTCTCGTAACAAGCTCTCGTTACTGCGTCACAACTTGAAATGCCCCACCATTCCTTTCAACTCAACCCCCAACTGCGCCAGCTCGATGCTGGAAGCGGCATTGCCGCGCATCGCCAGGGACGATTGATCAGCACTGGCGCGAATGCTGGTGACACTGCGGTTGATCTCTTCGGCCACCGAGCTCTGCTGCTCGGCTGCCGCGGCGATCTGTTGGTTCATCTGCTGGATCAACGACACCGCCGCCGCAATGCTGCCCAACGCGCTCTCGGTCTGCAGCGCGTCGCTGACCGCCATCTTCACCAGCTCGCCACTGCTCTGGATCTGCTGCACAGAAGCCTGGGCCGCTGAACGCAAGGCGCTCACCAGTCGCTCGATTTCCTCGGTGGACTGTTGCGTGCGCCTGGCCAGGGCCCGCACCTCATCGGCCACGACCGCGAAGCCCCTGCCCTGCTCCCCGGCACGGGCCGCCTCGATAGCGGCGTTGAGGGCCAACAGGTTGGTTTGCTCGGCCACGCTCTTGATCACACTCAGCACCGTGCCGATGTTCTGGATCTCGGCGCTGAGACTTTCGATGCTGGAACTGGCCGACGTGGCCGAATCGGCCAGTTGTTCGATGCGCACCATGCTCTGGCGCACCACCTGCTGGCCGCTTTCGACCTTGTCGTCGGCCGTCTGGGCCGCTTGTGCCGCTTCTTCGGCATTGCGCGCCACATCGTGCACGGTGGCCGTCATCTGGTTCATGGCCGTGGCGACCTGCTCGGTTTCCTCTTTCTGGCTGCTGACTTCCAGGTTGGTCTGCTCGGTCACAGCCGACAGCGACTGCGCCGAATTGGCCAACTGCTCGATCCCGGCCTGCAAGCCGCTGACGATACTGCTCAGCCCTGCGCCCATCTGTTGCATCGCCTGCATCAACTGGCCAATCTCGTCCCGGCGCGTCACTTCCACCGTGGCGCTCAAGTCACCCGCCGCGATCCGCTGGGCAACACGAATGACACTGCGCAGCGGCGTCACGATCAGCCGGGTGATGACCCACGCCGCGATCAATCCCACCAGCAACGCCAAGGCCGACGAACCAATGATCAGCAGCGAATTCTTCTTCAGTTCGGTCTGCATGGCCTGGTCTTCGGCACCGAAGGCCTGGTCGACCCGCGCCACCACTTGGTCGGCACGCTCGTGCAGTTGCTGGTAGACGACTTTTTCCTTCGCCAACAGGCCGGTGTACTCGGCCAGTTGCTCATTGAACCCAGCGATATGCCCGGCCACTTCATTAAGCACGGTCTGGTAACCGGGGTCCTTGACCGTGGTCTTGAGCGCTTCAGCCAGTTTCATGGCCTGCTCGGCCTGTTCGATGCTACCTTCTCCGGCGCCCTCGACATTGCCTTTGCGGCTCTGGTCCAAACGGACCCGCGCTTCGTTCATGGCCTGCAACATCAACCGCGACACTTCGCTGATCTGGTTGGCCTGCTCGATGAACTCGGCCCCTTCCTTGCCTTCGGAGTCCTTCAAGGCATAGGTACCGTCATCCGCCAGCCCGGCCTGCAATACATCGAGATTGTTGGCCACGCTGGACACCGACCAACTGGCCATTTCCAGCGCCAGGTCCTTGCTCTGGCTCAACCCGACAAACTCGTCGAATGCCTTGCGATACGCGCCCAGCGCCTGTTCAACGTCGTTCATCACCGGCACGTTGGCAGGCGACTGCGCCTTGAGCTCGTTCGCCATGGCCAGCAGCCCGTCGACACCCTGGCGCAGGGCATCGGCCGTCTTGGGGTCGGAGCGCGAGGCGTACTCCTGCTCCAGCAGCCGGACCTTGAGCAACCCGCTGTTGAGGGACGACATCTGCTTCAGGCCATCGAAGCGATAGCTGATGGTCTGCAGGGACCAGACGCCGATGGCCGCGACCACAGCGGTCAACAGCAGCACCAGGACAAATCCGATACCCAGTTTTTTTGCCATACCCAGGTTGGCAAAACGTCCTTGCACGGCCGAAATCATTGCGCTCAGTCCTCTGCCAGTGTGTGTTGATTGCAGATTCGCAACGAGACGCCCTGCAACACAAGATGCTGGCGTCGGAATAATGGCAAAAAGCTACAGCCGCGTCGTTTTCAGGACACTTGAGGTCGATCCAGAGCCGCGGCCCGGAAAAAACCCAGCGCCCGGGGATCACGGGCATAGGCTACGTTGATCCGTAGCCAGTCGCTGTCGGCGCCCGAAGGGCTGAAGGCCGTGGGCGAAGACAACAATACGCCGAACCGCTTGGCCAGACGCTGTAATCCAGCGTAGTCACTGATTGGCGGTCTTGCCCAAATGAAAAGCCCGCCGGCCGGTTTGCCAAAGACCTCCCAGTCGGCATCCTCCAATACCTGCAACAACGCCGCCGTATCGACGCCCAAACGCTGGCGCTGGCGCTGGACCAGTTTGCGATAGGCCCCATTGGCCAGGAGATTGGCCAGCACCGACTCACAGAACCGCGACCCACCCATGCTGGTGATGCCCTTGACCTCGCTCAGGCGCGCGATGATGGACGGCCCGGCCACCACGAAACCGACGCGCAACGAACTGCTCAGGGTCTTCGAGAAACTGCCCACGTAGACCACGTCGGCATCCAGCGCTGCCAACCGGGTCCGTGCCGAGTTCTGGAAGTCGCCATAGGCGTCGTCTTCGATCACCAGCACGGCGTGTTGCTTCGTCAGTTGCAACAACCGTTGGGCCACGGCCGGGGCCAGGTTGCTGCCGGTCGGGTTGTGACAGGCACTGTTGACGAACAGCGCACTGGGCCGGTGGGTCGCCAACAAGTCTTGCAACACATCGACGTCCGGACCGCGCGGGGTCCTGGGCAGCTCGATCATATCGATCTTGTGCAACCTGAGCAGGTCGAACAGGCTTGAATAGCCAGGGCTCTCCACCACCACGCAGGCGCCTGGCTGCAACAGTGTCCGCACGATCAGGTCCAGCCCATGGGTCGCCCCGGTGGTGGTCAGGATCAGGTCTTTATCGGCCTCGATATTGAATTGCTTCAGGCGCCTGGACAGTTGCTCACGCAGGGCGGGCAGCCCCAGCGACGTGCTGTAGTTGAACAACCCCGCCATGTCGGTGCGAGTGACCTGCCGGATCGCATAACCCAGGTCATCGCTTTCACGCCAGCTCTCGGGCAACCCGCCACACCCCAGCTTCAACGCCCCGGACGGGGAATCACCGCCCTCGGCGGGCCTATCCTGCCGCCGATCCGGGTCGATGCACGCGTGCCCGGATGTGGCGGCTGGCGCGACAAAAAAGCTGGAGCCATGCCGGGACGCCAACAGGCCTTGGGCAACCAGGCGCTCACACGCTTCATTGACGCTGGACTGGCTGAGCAGGTTCTGCCGCGCCAGTTGGCGCACCGACGGCAGGCGAGTCCCCGGTTGCACCGCATCCTGTCGGATCCAGCCGGTCAGTGCGTCGACGATTTGCTGCACGACAGGCACCAAGGCCTGCCGGTCGATTCTCAACTCCATGAGTAACCAAACTCCTAAGCGTTTGTTTTATTTCCGGAAACAGTTAAGCACAGGCCACCCGCGAACGATGTACGACAACGTCGCCAAAACCGCCGATTCTCACCCTTTGAAACACATTGATAGGCCGCTCCGAGGATGTTTCCCCCGGCCAAAGAAAAAGCCCGCAACCAGTGCGGGCTTCTTCCTACAAGCTCAGGGAAACGTCCTCAGAACGCCGTGACGCCGCCGTCCACCGCCAGGGAGTGGCCGGTGGTGAACGCCGCGCCATCGCTGCACAAATAGAGCACGGCGCTGGCGATTTCCTCGACCTTGCCGATACGCCCCACCGGGTGCATGGCATTGGCGAACTCGCCCTTTTTCGGATCCGCCTCATAGGCACGACGGAACATGTCGGTATCGATCACCGCCGGACACACTGCATTCACGCGGATCTTCTTCTTGGCGTATTCGATGGCGGCCGATTTGGTCAGGCCGATCACAGCGTGCTTGGAAGCGGCATAGATGCTCATCTTCGGCGCAGCGCCCAGGCCCGCCACCGAGGCCGTGTTGACGATGGCACCGCCGCCCTGGGCCAGCAGCAGGGGCAGCTGGTACTTCATGCACAACCAGACGCCCTTCACATTGACCCCCATGATCGCGTCGAACTCATCGAGGGTACCATCGGCCAATTTGCCCTTCTCGATCTCGATCCCGGCGTTGTTGAAGGCGTAGTCAAGGCGCCCATAGGTCTTGATCACCTGGTCCATCAGCTGCTGCACATCGCTTTCCAGCGTCACGTTGCAGCGCACGAATACCGCTTCGCCGCCCGCATCGCGAATCGACTGCACCGTACGCTCGCCGCCTGCCACGTCCAGGTCGGCCACGACCACTTTCAGGCCCTCTGCCGCGAACGCCTGGGCCGTGGCGCGGCCAATGCCGGCGGCGCCGCCGGTTACCACGGCGACCTGTCCGGAAAACGTCATGCTCATTGTCTGTTCCTCGAAGAATGCGGGGTCGCGCCAGTGTAGCCACAGCCTGGCGCGGCACGGCAGCACTATCCAGATGCCGGTTGGGCGTTCATGGGCGCCAGTGATAAGAGCCCTGGAGGCACTATCACTGGGTTGGATCGAAGTGCATTCGCTGGGGCGGCGAACCTTGCGGCAAACGCCTCGAAGGTCTATCAACAAGTCTTCATTCATCTTGAGTGCCAACCATGACTGCCCAGACCAATCGCCAGTTCCTGCTCGCCAAACGCCCGGTAGGCGCCGCGACCCGCGAGACTTTCACCTATCAGCAAGTACCGGTGGGCGAACCGGCAGCCGGCCAGATCCTGGTGAAGAACGAATACCTGTCCCTGGACCCGGCCATGCGCGGCTGGATGAACGAGGGCAAGTCCTACATCCCGCCGGTAGGCATCGGTGAAGTGATGCGGGCGCTGGGTGTCGGCCAAGTGATTGCCTCGAACAACCCGGGGTTCGCGGTCGGGGACTACGTCAACGGTGCCCTGGGTGTGCAGGATTATTTCCTCGGCGAGCCAAGGGGTTTCTACAAAGTCGATCCGAAACTGGCACCGCTGCCACGTTATTTGTCCGCCCTGGGCATGACCGGCATGACCGCTTATTTCGCTCTGTTGGAGGTCGGCGCGCCCAAGGCCGGCGAGACCGTGGTGCTGTCGGGCGCCGCCGGTGCGGTGGGGAGCATCGCCGGGCAGATTGCCAAGATCAAAGGCTGTCGTGTGGTGGGCATCGCTGGCGGTGCCGACAAATGCAAATTCCTGGTCGATGAATTGGGCTTCGACGGCGCCATCGACTACAAGAACGAAGACGTCCACGCCGGCCTCAAGCGTGAATGCCCCAAAGGCGTGGATGTGTATTTCGACAACGTCGGGGGCGACATCCTGGATGCCGTGCTCAGCCGCCTGAACCTCAAGGCCCGCGTGGTGATTTGCGGTGCCATCAGCCAGTACAACAACAAGGAAGCGGTGAAGGGCCCCGCCAACTACCTGTCACTGCTGGTCAACCGGGCCCGCATGGAAGGTTTCGTGGTGATGGACTACGCCGCGCAGTTCGCCGCCGCCGGGCAGGAAATGGCCGGCTGGATGGCCAAAGGGCAGCTCAAGAGCAAGGAAGACATTGTGGAAGGGCTGGAGACCTTCCCCGAGACGCTGACCAAATTGTTCAGCGGGGAAAACTTCGGAAAACTCGTACTCAAGGTCTGACACAAAACAACTGTGGGAGCGAGCTCGCTCGCGATGAGGCCCTGTCAGTCAACATTGCTATTGATTGACATACCGCTATCGCGAGCAAGCTCGCTCCCACAAGGGATATCAGTTTGCTCAGGCCAGTTCGGCCACGACCGCCGCCAGCGCCTGCGCCGGATCGGCGGCCTGGCTGATCGGGCGACCGATCACCAGGTAGTCGGAACCGGCATCCAGCGCCTGACGCGGGGTCAGGATGCGACGCTGGTCGTCCTGGGCGCTGCCCGCCGGACGAATCCCCGGGGTCACCAGTTGTAACGACGGGTGGGCCGCTTTCAGGGCGCCAGCTTCCAGGGCCGAACAGACCAGACCGTCCAGGCCGGCCTTCTGCGCCAGCGCCGCCAACCGCAGCACCTGCTCCTGAGGCTCGATGTCCAGTCCGATCCCGGCCAGGTCCTCGCGCTCCATGCTGGTCAGCACGGTCACGCCGATCAGCAACGGTTTCGGGCCGCTGCGCTGATCCAGCACTTCACGGCAGGCCGCCATCATGCGCAGGCCACCGGAGCAATGCACGTTGACCATCCATACGCCCATCTCCGCAGCCGCCTTGACCGCCATGGCGGTGGTGTTGGGAATGTCGTGGAACTTCAGGTCCAGGAACACTTCGAAACCCTTGTCACGCAGGGTCCCGACAATTTCCGAAGCGCAACTGGTGAACAGTTCCTTGCCGACTTTGACCCGGCAAAGCGTGGGGTCCAACTGGTCGGCCAGCTTCAGGGCGGCGTCACGGGTGGGGAAATCCAGGGCGACGATAATGGGCGTCTGGCAGGCGGACATGAGCGGGCTCTCAGGCAAGTCGAAATCGGCGCGCATTGTAGCGGAACGAGCGCCCGTGCGGGACCCGATGATCGGTAAATCTCATCGCCCCCCAGCAGCATGGACGATAGCGGCCTTTGTGTCGAAGCCGATACATTCATGACATGCGTACAACACGTCGACACGCTACCGTCCGCCGCCGCAACCCGCTCTTTCAGCGCTTCACGCCGCGCGGCACGACGCCTATGCTGAAGCCTCTACCTCGCCGCCTTCTTCGCGGTTGGCAGCCTACCTGGCAGATGATGCATCCATGCAGAACACCCCTGTTGCAAATTCTGACTATCAAAAAGTGTCCGACGACGAAAAGCGCTGGAGCACCCGTGCGCTGATCGTCGACGACGACGTGCCGATCCGCGAGCTGCTGATCGACTACCTGGCCCGTTTCAGCATACGGGCCAGCGGCGTGACCGATGGCGCGGCCATGCGCCAGGCGATGCAGGCCGAGCACTTCGACGTGGTCGTGCTCGACCTGATGCTGCCGGGTGAAGACGGTTTGCAGTTGTGTCGCTGGTTGCGCGCCGAATCGGACATCCCGATCCTGATGCTCACCGCCCGCTGCGAACCCACCGACCGCATCATCGGCCTGGAACTGGGCGCCGATGACTACATGGCCAAGCCGTTCGAACCCCGTGAACTGGTGGCGCGTATCCAGACAATCCTGCGCCGGGTACGTGACGACCGTACCGAGCAACGGGCCAATATCCGTTTTGACAACTGGCGGCTCAACAGCGTGCTGCGCCAACTGATCTCGGTCGATGGGCTGGTGGTCCCCCTGTCCAACGCCGAGTTTCGCCTGTTGTGGGTCTTCATCGAACGGCCGCGCCGGGTGCTCAGCCGCGAACAGCTGCTGGACGCGGCACGCGGCCGCTCCATCGAAGCGTTCGACCGCAGCATCGACTTGCTGGTATCGCGCCTGCGCCAGAAGCTGGGCGACGATCCCAAGGCCCCCCAACTGATCAAGACCGTACGCGGTGAGGGCTACTTGTTCGATGCCCGGGACATCGGTTGATGCGACTGCGCCTGGACTCACTGTTTGGCCGCCTGTTTGGCGTGCTGCTACTGGCGATTGTCCTGGCGCATCTGTTGGCCTTTGCCTGGTTTTTCCATTACGACCAGCCGCCCCCCGGGCCACCGCCAGGAATGAGCCAACAAGGCGAAGCCCCCCCGCGCTTCGGCCCGCCCCCCAACCATCGTCCGCGTCCCTGGTTCGGTGGCCCGGTGGTGCCACTGACCTTTCAATTCGTGTTCCTGATCATCGCGGCCTGGTACGGCGCCAAGCTCCTGACCCGACCGATCCAACGCCTGAGCGATGCCGCCGAGCGCCTGAGCGAAAACCTCGACAGCCCGCCGCTGGATGAAAACGGCCCCCGTGAGGCACGGCAGGCAGCCCATACGTTCAACCTGATGCAGCAACGGATCCGCGAGCAGGTGCAGCAGCGTTCGCGCATGCTCGGCGCGGTGTCCCACGATCTGCGCACGCCGCTCTCGCGGCTCAAGCTGCGCCTGGAACAGATCGATGACATCAAGCTGCAAGGCCAGATGCGCCAGGACCTGGACGACATGATCGGCATGCTCGATGCCACCCTGACTTACTTGCACGAACAACGCACCAGTGAAGCGCTGCAATGGATGGACGTGCAGGCCTTGGTGGAGTCATTGAGCGAAAACGCCCAGGACCAGGGCGCCGATGTGCAGGTCAGCGGCGCTTGCGCCCCACTGCAGGTGCAACCCATGGCACTGCGCTCGTGCCTCAACAACCTCATCGACAACGCCCTGCGCTACGCCGGCCATGCCTTGATTGCCCTGCAAGACCAGCCACACCAGGTATCGATCCGGGTCATCGACCACGGCCCCGGTATTGCGGCGGACAAACGCGAGGCGGTGTTCGAGCCCTTTTTCCGCCTGGAAGGCTCGCGCAATCGCAACTCCGGCGGTGTCGGCCTGGGCATGACCATCGCCCGGGAAGCCACCGAACGCCTGGGCGGGCAGTTGAGCCTGGATGAAACGCCGGGGGGTGGGTTGACGGCGGTGATCAGCCTGCCTCGCCGCTAAGCCCTTGTCTGCCCTGTGGGAGCGAGGCACTCAAACTATCGCGCCTGGCTCTTGCTCCAGTCCGTCAACAGGCTGTACGCCACCGCCAACAGGGTCGGGCCGATGAACAGGCCGATGAAACCGAAGGCGATCAACCCGCCGAACACCCCCAGCAACACGATGACCAGGGGCAGGTTTCCGCCACGGCTGATCAGGTAGGGTTTGAGCACGTTGTCCACGCCACTGATGATGAAGGTGCCCCAGATGCCGAGGAACACCGCCATCCCGTATTCCCCCTTCCACACCAGCCAAGCCGTGGCGGGGATCCATACCAGGGGCGGCCCCATGGGGATCAGGCTCAGCAGGAACGTGGCGATCCCCAGTACCAGCGCCCCCGGCACCCCGGCGATCAGGAAGCCGATCAGCGCCAGCACGGCCTGGGCCGCCGCGGTGCCGATCACGCCGTTGACCACCCGCTGCACTGTACCGGCCACCAGTTCGATGTAGTAACCGGCACGGTCGCCAATCAGACGTTCCAGCAAACCATGGACGAACGCCGCCAGGCGCGGGCCGTCGCGATAGAAAAAGAACACGAACACAATACTCAGGGTCAGTTCGAGTATGCCGCCGCCAATCTGCGCACTGCGGGCCAACAGCCAGTTGCCGACCTGTCCCAGGTACGGCTTGATGGACACCATCATGGCCGCGCCCTGCTGATCGATGCTGTTCCAGATGCCCACCAACCGCCCCCCCACCAGGGGAATAGCGGCAAGCCAGTCAGGGGCTTCGGGCAAGCCATCGACTTGGACGTCCCTGATGAACGCGGTGGCATCGCGCACATGGTCGGCCAGGTTGAAACCCAACCACACCAGCGGCACCGCCACCAGCAGCATCCAGCCCACCGTCAGTAACGCCGCCGCCAGGGATTCGCGACCATTGACCCAGCGGGTCAGCAGGCGCATCAACGGCCAGCTGGCGAACGCCAGCACCGCGCCCCAGAACAGCGCCGACCAGAACGGCGCCATGACCCAGAGGCTTGCGCCGAACAACACCAGAAGCAGGATCTGCACCAACAGCCGATCGTTATTGAGCATGTAGGGTCTCGAAAAAATGAACAGGACCGGGGCACGGCTGTGAAACCACCGCCCCGAGACAGCTTAGCGCAGCAACTCCAGGTGCAATCCCGCCGCCTCGCCGCTGGCGGCCTCCATGCGCGCCGCCCGGACGCCCTGGCCCGCCAGCGCCTCGAGCCAGTCCTCGGCCCGGGGCCCGGCGATACTGACCCGCAGGCCCGTGTCCAGGTTCAGCGCCCGGGACAACAGGCGCAACCAGGTGTCGTCCGGCTCGCCGGCAAGACGCGGCAAGTCCAGGACTCCGGTGTCCTTGAGCTGGCGCAACAGGGTGGCCGATGTCGGCAGCAAGTCCCCCAACGCAGCATTCGCCTCGAACTGCTCGACGTGCAGGTAGGCCTTGCGATTGCCACGGGTGATGGCATACAGCGCAATCAGCGTGTTGTCCGCGGGCGGCGCCAGGCGCAGCAGCAGGAAGGCCTGGCCGTTGTCGGCGCCATAGAGCTTGGCATTGCCGAAGACGTCGTTGGCCCACAGGCTGCTTTCGCCGCAATCGCGGGCCTGGCACCAGAACAACAGCTCGGCGCCCTGTTTCTGCAACGCTTCGCGCGCCGCGGTGAAGGCCTGGGTCGCGGAATGTTCCGGCGGCAGCTCATAGGTGACCGACGTGACATTCCCACGGGCATCGACTTGGCCGTCAAAGCGCAACTGGCCGCTGATCTTGCGGATCGAGCCCATGGGGTAGACACGTTCCAGGTCGCTGGTTTGCCGATAATCGACGATCTGTGCATCGGGCATGCGTGGCACGCGATCCAGGTCGCGACTGCCCGGCACATCGGCCGCGAACGACGCCGGGCTGAAGCAGGCCAGCACCAGCAGGACGAGTAAGTGAACGGATAATTTCATCGGATCGGCTTGGCCTGGGACGCTTGGACGCGACGGGCGTCGCCGATGCACCGCGAGGCTGGCAAACAGAGGTCTGTCATGGTTGTCTCCCTTTCAACCCGCCCAGCCTCGACAGTTGCCCGGCGCAAGTCAAGGAACAGTGAAGAACCGATTGAAACAGTCTGCTACAAGCCCGGCACCGACCTCATCGTTAAGGTGCAGATGATGGCCGCCCGGCAACTGCTCATGACTGAAGGGTAGACGCTCCAGCAGTTCCGGGTGCTGGGCCAGCATGCCGTCGGCCGCCACCACCAGATGCGCCGGACAAGCGACCCGCGCAACGAACGCCATGGCCTGCTCCTCGGTCAGGCGCAGGGGCGATGGCAGGGTCAGGCGGTTGTCGGTGCGCCAGGTATAGCCCCCGGGCACCGGCATCAGGCCACGCTGGGCCAGTAACTCGGCGGCCTCGCGGCTGACCGCTACCAACCCCTTCATACGCACTTCGATGGCCCGGTCGAGGGTTTTATAGACCGGCTTGCGTTTTTGCTGCAAATCCAACTGGGCTTGCAGGGCCATGCCCATGCGTTCGGCCGCGTTATCGCCTTTGGCTGTAGGAGGAATCACTCCGTCGATCAACCCCAGGTGCGTCACCCGTTCCGGCAGGGAACCGGCCAGCACCAGCGAGACAATGGCGCCCATGGAATGCCCCAGCAGGGCGAAGCGCTTCAAGCCCAGTTGTTCGGCCACTTGCAGCACATCATGGACATAGTCCCACAAGGCATAGCTGGCGCCCGGCGGTCGATGCCCGGAATGACCGTGACCGGCCATGTCCAGGGCGATCACCCGCAGCCCCGCGAGCCTGGGCGCCAGACGGGCGAAGCTGTTGGCGTTGTCCAGCCAACCGTGCAGGGCAATCACCGGCAGCCCGTCTTCCGGGCCGAACAAATGAGCCGCCAACTCGATGTGAGGCAGGCTCAGGCGGACCTCCTCGACCATGCTCATGCGCTACGCCCTTCCCAGCGCTGGAACAGGTTCTTGAGCAGATTGGCCGTGTCTTGTGGGCGTTCGAGGGGAAACATATGGCCGCCGGGCATGCTCAGGGATTCGCCATGGAGCATACGCCCCACCGAACGGGTGTGATGCCGCATCACCACGCGACTCTGCCGGCCGCGCACCACCGCCAGCGGCACCTTGAGCTTACGGGGCCGTCCCGGGCTGGTGTGCGGCACGCCGCGGTAGATACTGATTTCCGTGGCCGGGTCGAAGCGCAGGCGCAACCGGCCGCCGACTTGTTGCAGGCCGTGTTGCAGGTAGGCGTCGAAGCAATCCGGGTCAAAGCCGCGAAACAGTGTCTTGCCGGCAAAATACTGCCGGGCGGATTCCAGGTCAGCGAACTCCTCGCGCCGCCCCAGCGTCCGGCCCGCCGGGGTCAGGCGATCGATGAACCCCAGGCGCTTGGCGGCCAGGATCACCCACTGGTCGGTACGGGTCAGCACTGGCGAATCGAGCATGACCACGCCGCGATACAACTGCGGGCAGCGCAACGCCGCGTGCAGGTGCAGCACGCCGCCCAGGGAGTGGCCAACGCCCCACACCGGCGCCGGTTGCTGTTCCAGGTGATGGATCAGTTCGTCCACCAGGTTGTGCCAGTTATCGTCCACCGGAAAACGCGGGTCATGGCCATGCAGTTCCAGATGCGCGACCTGGTACTGCGGCGCCAATGCGGCGAACAGCTTGCCGTAAGTGGCCGAGGGGAAACCGTTGGCGTGGGCGAAAAAAATCTGTTGCGACATGACAGCCGATCCATTGGGGGAACTGCGGCAGATTGTCCGCAGAACCCGACGGCGCGGCAATGACCGTAACTGACAGGAATGATGACAGTCGGGCTTGGGCTATGGTGTCGGGCGATGCAAGCCTGCGCCGTAGGAGCTGCCGAAGGCTGCGATCTTTTGATCTTTCACTTGGGACTCAAGTGTCTGGGGAAAGATCGCAGCCTCGTTGCACTCGACAGCTCCTACACACCCCAGCGGGAGCAAGCGCTCTCGCCACAAGAGCTGCCCATCCGTCACAAACATCAATCGGGCTTCACCGTCCCGGCGGCTGCTCACCCACCGGCACCACCGCCATGGTCAGGCGCGACACGCAGTTGACCTTGCCCTCGTCGTTGACCAGGCGGATGTCCCAGACCTGGGTGGTGCGCCCCAGGTGGACCACCCGGGCCGTGGCGGTCACCCGTCCACTGCGCACACCGCGCAGATGGTTGGCGTTGATCTCCAGGCCCACGCAATAGAACTTGCTGGTGTCCACGCAGAGATAGGCAGCCATGGAGCCGACCGTTTCGGCCAGCACCACCGAAGCACCGCCATGCAGCAGGCCGAACGGCTGATGGGTGCGCTGATCGACCACCATGCTGGCGGTCAGGGATTCGTCGTCGAAGGACTCGAACCGAATGTCCAGCACTTCGCTGATGGTGTTTTTACCGGCCGCGTTCAGTTTCTCGATGTCGGGGGTGGTGCGCCACAGACTCATCGTTGCCCTTCCTGTGTGATTGTTGTCTTGCCCAGTCCTGCAACCGCTCTGTTCAGGGGTGCCTGATGCCCTTGAGCACCATCGCCCCGGCCAGCGGCATATCGCCTTCCAGCTCGGCCAGGCCGGCGGTTTGCACTTGCTCGGGTTGTTGCAGATGGCCGTGCTGCAGCAAGCCCAGCAGGCTGCCCACCAATGGGTTATGGCTGACCAGCAGTACATCGTCCTGATCCTCCAGATGCCTTAGCACCTCCGCCGGCCGGGTCTCTGGCGTGAGCCAATCAACGGTGATCAGTTCAGGTTCGAACCCCAGTGCTTCACGTACCAGTTGCGCGGTCTGCTGGGCCCGCACATAAGGGCTGGCGTAGATGGCCCGCAACGGCTCGCCCATCAACCGGCCGGCGCTGAGCAACACCTCCTCGCGGCCGTGCACCGTCAAGACTCGTTCCGGATCGGGACGGACACCATGGGGCTCTGCCTCACCGTGACGCAATACCCACAGTTTCATAGCTTCGGCTCCTCGTCCCGGACGGGATGCGGTGCCGGAGCCACGGCGTGTGGCGCTTCGCCTTCAGGCGTGCGTGGGGTCGGCCAGTCGGCGAACGGCCAAGGCTTCTGGTCGCTGTGGAAGGTGCCGAAGCGGCCGATCTGCGCCAGGAACTGGCTCAGGCTGTCGCCGAAATTCATCAGGCTGGCACTGGGCGCGCCGTAGATCAGCCGATAAATCAATTGCACCAGAACCACGGCGCCGAGGATGAATTGCGCCACCTGCCAGACCAGCAGATAGACCACCATCCACAGCACACGCAGCAGGATGGATTCGTATTGGGGTTGCCCTTGCGGATCGTTCATGGCTCGCTCCTGCTTGCGGTCAATAGCGGTTCAGTTGAAACCGCTGGTGGAAATGAAATCGACGTCGGTCTTCGGTTCGCCACGCATCAACAGCTCGATCACCTGCTCAAGCGTGCGCCCTTCGAACAGAATCGCGTGCAGCCCGGCGACCAGCGGCATATACACCCCCGCCTCCTGGGACTTGGCCTTGAGCACCTTGAGGGTGTTGACCCCTTCAGCCACTTCACCCAGGCGCGACACGGCCTCGTCAAGGCTCAAGCCTTGGCCGAGGGCAAAACCGACTTGGTAGTTGCGGCTCTTGGGCGAGGAACAGGTGACGATCAGGTCGCCCACCCCGGCCAATCCCAAGAAGGTCATCGGATTGGCACCCTGGCTGACGGCGAAGCGGGTCATTTCCGCCAGCGCGCGAGTGATCAGCATGCTCTTGGTGTTCTCCCCCATGCCCAGCGCCACCGCCATGCCGGCGATGATGGCATAGACATTCTTCAACGCCCCGCCCAGCTCCACCCCGAAACGGTCGGCGCTGGCATAGACCCGAAAGGTGCGGCCATGGAGTGCGGCCTGGACCCGTTGGCACAGCGCTTCGTCCTCGCTGGCGACCACCGTGGCGGTCAAGGCGTGCTCGGCGATTTCCCGCGCCAGGTTCGGCCCGGAAATCACACCGATCCGCGCCTTGGGGGCGATTTCTTCGAGAATCTCGCTCATCAGCTTGAAGGTCTGGGCTTCGATGCCCTTGGTCAAGCTCACCAACAACTTGCCGCTCAAGCGCTCGGCATGGGACGCCAGCACCGAGCGCAAGGCACTGGACGGCAAGGCGACGAAGAACAGGTCGCTGCCCTCCAGGGTGGCCTGTAAGTCAGTCACCGGTACCACTTCCGGGCGGATCTTGATGCCCTTGAGGTAACGCGGGTTTTCGCGGTTGACCCGGATGGCCTCGGCCTGTTCCGGGTCACGCATCCACTGGCGCACCGGGTGACCGTTCTCGGCCAGCAGGTTAGCCACGGCGGTACCGAAACTCCCACCCCCCAGGACCGCAATCGGGCGCTGTTCAGTCATATGCAATCCGTTCATCCATACCAAGTGGCAATGCGGGGCATTATACGGAGCGGCCGGATGGCGACCAGCCCCGGCAACAATTACCGCCAGCTGTAGGAAGCTGACCATTAATTCCTAGGAAAATGCTGTCAACGTGAATGGAAAAGTCGTTCAGCTCAGTTAACATGCCCGTCACCCACCCATTCCCGTAGGCTGTGCCGTGTCCGTTGGCCCTTCCCGCTCAGGTTCGTCCCTGCTATTGGCACTGATCATCAGCCCGCCAGTGCTGGCTGACGACTTGTTCGTGGACAGCCAGCCCCTGCCCCAGGTGCTGACGGCCACGCGCCTGAAGCAATCGCCAGCGGCGGTGCCGGGCAGCATGACCGTGCTCGACAGCGAGTTGATCAAGGCCAGCGGCGCCCGGGACATCAGCGAACTGCTGCGCCTGGTGCCGGGCATGATGGTCGGCAACATCACAGGCAACCAGGCGGCCGTGAACTACCATGGCACCAATGCCAGCGAAGCCCGGCGCATGCAAGTGCTGATCGACGGCCGCTCGGTGTACCGCGCCGGCCTGGCCACGGTGGACTGGAGCGATATTCCGGTGGCCATGGAAGACATCGAGCGGATCGAAGTCTTCCGCGGCCCCAACACCGTCAGTTATGGCGCCAACGCGCTGATGGCGGTGGTCAACATCATCACCCGCGCCCCGGCCGACAGCCACGGCACCCGGCTGAAAATCACCCGGGGCCAGCGTGGCATCAGTGACTGGTACGCCAGCCAGGGCAGCGGCTGGGAAGGCGGCGACCTGCGGCTGTCGCTGTCCGGCCAGGAAGACGATGGCTTTGACAGCGACCGCAACGGCGCCGACTACCGCGACAGCCGCCGCCTGAACCGCTTCAACCTGTCCGTCAGCCAGACCCTGGACGAACGGCAGAGCCTCGACTGGCAATTGAACGCCAAGGATGGGACCAACCAGCGGCCTTATACCTACCATCCCGTGTTTGCCGGGATTACCGCCGCTGGGGATAACTCCGACGTCATCGCCAAGGACTACGCCGGCTCACTGCGCTGGAACCTGGACCTGGACCCCGATCACAGCCTTTATGTACAGGGCTCGATCCAACACTGGGATCGCCAGCAGACCTGGCGCGCCTGTGACGCCGAGGTGTCCTTCAGCCCGCAACTGACCGACCTGTGGCAGCTCAACCCCAACTATGCCGAGAAGCTGGCGCGCAATATCCCCAGCTACACCAGCACCGGCGCGCCACCCGGCACGCCACAGGAACAGGCGCTGGCCAATCAGGTGCTCGACCAGTGGCGCAACGGCGCCTCGCAAACCCTGTGTGGCGATATCGACCAGAGCACCCGGGAATCGCGCTACGACCTGGAGATCCAGGACACCCTGAGCCTGTCCGACAGCCTGCGACTGGTCACCGGGGCCAACTATCGCTACGACCGGGCCGACTCGGAGACGTACTTCAACGGCACCCTGGATGACACCACCTGGCGCCTGTTCGGCCAGCTCGAATGGCGGGCCACCGAGCATTGGCTGTTGCAGGGCGGCGCGATGTTCGAAGACACCCGCCTGACCGGCAGCTCGCTGACTCCGCGGATCGCCGTCAATTACCTGATCACTCCACGCCATGGCCTGCGGGCGGTGTACTCCGAAGCCGTGCGCTCGCCGGACATGTTCGAGAACAACGTCAACTGGAGCTATCAGGTCACCAACCTGCAACCCGCCGCCTTCGGCCAGAACAGTGCCCGTTACTTCGTCCAGACCCGCGGCCCGGGCAACCTGGAACAGGAACACATGCGCTCGCGGGAGCTGGGCTACAACGGCTACTTCGTGGACCTGGGCCTGGCGGTCGATGTGAAACTGTTCCATGACGAAATCACCGGCATGATCAGCGAGCCGCTGCGCAACAATCAGTACATTGCCAGCAACTCCAACGAATCACAGTTCTCCGGGGTCGAGACCCAGTTCGACTGGCGCATGACCAGCGCCGACCGCCTGCGCCTGACCTATGCCTATGTCGACGCCCAGGCCAGCAACCCCCTCGACGAACAACTGACCGCCCGCAACAGCGGCTCGGTCGGCTGGCTAAGGGACTGGGGCCAAGGCTGGAACAGCGCGCTGTTCTATTACGCCGCCGACGACCTCAACGGCTATCGCTTCGAACGGGTGGACACCCGCATCGCCCGGCGCATTCCCCTGGGCAAGGCCAGCCTGGAACTGGCAGGCGTCCTGCAGCAGCGCCTGGACAACCAGCCTATGACCTTCGTCGACAACCGCTACGACGCCCGCCATGTCGTGTACTTCAGCGCGGAGTTGTCGTTCTAGATGTCCCGGCACTCCCTCCGCAAGATGCCATTTCATGGCCACCTGACGCTGGCCCTGTGCCTGGTGTTTGCCGGTTGGCTGACAACCCTCCAAGCCCGGGCCGCCGAAATCCTGTTGACCGGCGCCGAGGACAGCCCCGGCGTGCAGTCTTTCACCCAGGCCCTGAAAGCCCTGCGCCCCGAAGACAGCGTGCGGTTTACGCCGCTGGCCAACCTGCCGGCGCCGGACAAGTTGCCGGATAATGTCCGCCTGGTTCTGCTTGACCTGCCCAGCCTGGATTGGCGCCTGCAAGACGCCCGGGGCCCGGCCACCCTGGTCCTGCGCATCAGCCGCCAGCAAGCCCGCGAGCGCCTGGGCGAGGCCACGCCCGCGCACCTGAGCCTGCTGTGGAGCGATCCACCGATGGCCCGGCAATTGCGGCTGATCCGCACCATCCTGCCGCAAGTGCGACAGGTCGGCGTGCTGTACGACGCCCACAGTGAATTCCTGCTCAAGGAGATCCGCCAGGCAGCGGCACCGCTGGGCCTGGTGATCGTCAGCGAACGCTGGGACGACACCAGCGACAGCCGTCCCCTGCAAAACCTGCTGGGCCAGAGCGACGTGCTGCTGGGCCTCGATGACCCCGACTTGTACAACCCCAAGACGGTGAAGAACCTGTTGCTCAGCAGCTATGCCCGGCAACGTGCGCTGATCGGGCCCAGTGCGGCATTCGTCAAGGCCGGTAGTCTGGCCAGCACTTACAGCGACCAGCAAGACTGGCTGGCGATTCTCGACGAGCTGCTCGACCGCCCCGCCACGACCTGGCCACGCACGCTGTATCCGGACCGCTTCAAAGTCCTGGGCAACCGGCAGGTCTCCCGCTCGCTGGGGATCGAACCGATTGACGCCGAATCCGTCGCGGCAACGTTGGCCGAAGGAGAACACCGCCCATGACCTTGCGTCGTCGTTGGGACATCAATACCCGCACCCAGCTCATCGCCCTCGGTCCGGCGTTGCTGCTGACCGTGCTGCTGATCAGCTTCTTTACCTTCGTGCGGATCCAGGACTTGCGCCAGGAGCTCAATCACACCGGGCAACTGATCGCCAACCAACTGGCCCCCGCCACGGAGTACGGGGTGATTTCCGGCAACAACGAAGTGCTGGAAAGCTTGCTCACCGCGACCCTGGCGACCCCGCACGTGCGCTTCCTGGAGGTCCAGGACAGCACCGACAAGGTCCTGGTGTACGTCGAACAACCCGAGCAGGCCCACAGCCGTGCCCAACAGATCGAAGTCTTCCAGGCCCCGGTGCGCCTGCAGCGCATTGCCCTGAACAATGACTTCCTGCAAGGCAACAGCACCGCCGTCGAGGCGCCCGGCGAAGATTACCTGGGCCGTGTGATCGTCGGCATGTCCAGTGACGCCTTCAGCCAGCGGCAGCAGGAGATCCTGTTCAAGGCGGCCATCCTGGCACTGTTCGCCCTGCTGTTCACCTTCCTGGTGGCGCGCCGGCTGGCGACCAACCTGTCCCGGCCGATCCGCGACATCGGCAACGCGGTCAAGGCCATCCAGCAAGGCGACTACAGCACCCCGCTGCCCGTCGTCGATGATGCCGAACTGGGGGCCTTGTCGCGGCACATCAACAACCTGGCCGACGGCCTGGAACAAGCCAGCCGCGAACAGCACCAGGCCATGGCACAGTTGATCAAGACCCGCGAGGAAGCGGAAAAAGCCAACAGCGCCAAGTCCGAGTTCCTGGCGATGATGAGCCATGAACTGCGCACGCCCATGAACGGTGTACTGGGCATGCTGCAGCTGCTGGAAACCACCCGCATGACCGACGAACAGCACGAGTACACGGCACTGGCGTCGGAATCCACCGAGCACCTGCTGAAGGTGATCAACGACATCCTCGACTTCTCGCGCATCGAACGCTCGGCCTTGGAACTGGAGCACATTCCGTTCAACCTGGCCGAACTGGTGGGCAGTTGCGCGCAGTCGTTCCAGCACAGCGCCGCGCAGCGCAAGCTGGGCCTGGACCTGCTGGTCCCGGACGACATGCAGGCCTTGCAGGTGCAGGGCGATCCGACGCGGATACGGCAGATCCTGGTGAACCTGATCGGCAACGCGCTGAAATTCACCGAGCAAGGCCGTGTCACCGTGCAATGCCAATGGCAGGCCCTGGACCACGAACTGCTGTGGTTCACCTGCACGGTGCGCGACAGTGGCATTGGTATCCCCGCCGAAAGCCTGGAGCGCATGTTCGACGCCTTCCAGCAGGCCGACAGTTCGATTTCCCGGCGCTACGGCGGCACTGGCCTGGGCCTGCCGATCGCCCGCACCCTGGCCGAACGCATGGGCGGGACGCTGCGGGCCCAGAGCGAAGAAGGCCAGGGCTCGGTGTTCACCCTCGAGATCCCCCTGGCCCTGTCGCGCCAGGCGCCGCCGACCCTGGCACCGCGCCTGCCCACCGGTAGCGGCGATGGCGAAGGTCGCAACGTGTTGCTGGTGGAAGACAATCCGGTCAACCAGACGGTGATCGAAGCCATGCTGCGCAGCCTGGGTTTCACCGTCAGCGTCGCCACCGATGGCGCCCAGGCCGTACGCAGCGCCGAAAGCCTGATCTTCGAAGCGATCCTCATGGATTGCCGCTTGCCCATCATCGATGGCTACGAAGCCACCCGGCAGATCCGGCAGTTGCCGGGCTGCGGCGAGGTGCCGATCATCGCCCTGACGGCCAACGCCTTGCAGGGCGATCGCGAAGCCTGCCTCGCGGCGGGCATGAACGATTACCTGGCCAAGCCGTTCAAAAGGAACGACCTGCAGCAGATTCTGCAGCGCTGGGTGAATTAGAACCGCTCACCGGACCATCTGTGACTGGCGTGAAAGGCGAAAGTGCGGCAGTCTTAGGCACCCGAACAAGCCTCGATCGGGGCTTGAATAAAAATTTCAGTGCACAGGTGTACATTCATTTCCCGTGTGCTGTGACTTTCACTACAACGCAATAGTCTATGAGTAGGCTGTCGATTCGAGGCATGAACGCTTCGATCGGCCGGGAAGATTTGCCCCACCCTGCCGCATGGGACTATTGAGGAGCTCGCATGACCAAACAAAACGCCTTTACCCGGGAAGACCTGCTGCGCTGCAGTCGCGGTGAGCTGTTCGGCCCAGGTAACGCGCAACTGCCCGCCCCGAACATGCTGATGGTGGATCGCATCACCCATATCAGCGAAGAGGGTGGCAAGTACGGCAAAGGTGAATTGGTCGCCGAGCTGGATATCACTCCGGACCTGTGGTTCTTCGCCTGCCACTTCGAAGGTGATCCGGTGATGCCGGGCTGCCTGGGCCTGGACGCCATGTGGCAACTGGTCGGTTTCTTCCTCGGCTGGCAAGGCCTGCCGGGCCGCGGTCGCGCCCTGGGTTCGGGCGAAGTGAAGTTCTTTGGTCAGGTCCTGCCGACCGCCAAGAAAATCACCTATAACATTCATATCAAACGCGTCCTCAAGGGCAAGCTGAACATGGCCATTGCCGATGGTTCGGTTGCCGTTGACGGTCGCGAGATCTATACCGCCGAAGGCCTCCGGGTCGGCGTTTTCACCTCCACTGACAACTTCTAAGGGTTATCCGCATGCGCCGCGTCGTTATCACTGGTCTGGGCATCGTTTCGTGCCTGGGCAATGACAAAGAGACCGTCTCCGCTAACCTGCGTGCAAGTCGCCCTGGCATCCGGTTCAACCCGGAATACGCCGAAATGGGTCTGCGTAGCCAGGTTTCCGGCTCCATTGACCTCAATCTCGAAGAACTGATCGATCGCAAGATCTACCGTTTCGTCGGCCATGCGGCGGCCTACGCCTACCTGGCCATGAAGGACGCCATCGCTGATTCCGGCCTGACCGAAGAGCAAGTGTCCAACGTGCGTACCGGCCTGATCGCCGGTTCCGGCGGCGCCTCGACCCTGAACCAGATGGAAGCGCTGGACATCCTGCGCGAAAAAGGCGTCAAGCGCGTTGGCCCCTACCGCGTCACGCGGACCATGGGCAGCACCGTTTCGGCCTGCCTGGCTACGCCCTTCAAGATCAAGGGCATCAACTATTCGATCTCCTCCGCCTGCGCCACCAGTGCTCACTGCATCGGCAACGCGGTCGAGCAGATCCAGTTGGGCAAGCAGGACATCGTGTTCGCCGGTGGCGGTGAAGAAGAACATTGGAGCCAGTCGTTCCTGTTCGACGCCATGGGCGCCTTGTCCAGCAAGCGCAACGACACCCCGGAAAAAGCTTCCCGCGCCTACGATGCCGACCGTGACGGCTTCGTCATCGCCGGCGGTGGTGGCATGGTCGTGGTCGAGGAGCTGGAACACGCCTTGGCCCGTGGCGCGAAGATCTACGCGGAAATCGTCGGCTACGGCGCGACTTCCGACGGCTACGACATGGTCGCGCCAAGCGGTGAAGGTGCCGTGCGTTGCATGCAGATGGCCATGGCCACCATCGATGCACCGATCGACTACCTGAATACCCACGGCACCTCGACCCCAGTGGGCGACGTGATGGAAATGAAAGGCGTACGCGAAGTGTTCGGCGACAAGGCTCCGGCCATCAGCTCCACCAAGAGCCTGTCGGGTCACTCCCTGGGCGCCGCTGGCGTTCACGAAGCGATCTACTGCATGCTGATGATGGAAGGCAACTTCATGGCCGGTTCCGCCAACATCGACGAACTGGATCCGGAAGTGGCCGACCTGCCCATCCTGACCAAGACTCGCGAAAACGCCACCATCAATACCGTGATGAGCAACAGCTTCGGCTTCGGTGGCACCAACGCCACCCTGGTGATGAAGCGCTGGCAGGGCGCGTAGGAGCTGCCGCAGGCTGCGATCTTTTAAGCGAAAAGATCGCAGGCTTTGCCAGCGCCTAGCAAATCAATAAAAAACGCCCCGACTGGTTCGGGGCGTTTTTTTTGCCTGCCAATCCGCCACCGTTCCCCTGTGGGAGCGAGCTTGCTCGCGATTGCAGTGTGTCCTGCAACAGATAAGTTGACTGGCCTACCGCAATCGCGAGCAAGCTCGCTTCCACATTGGGTCTGTGGTGAATGAAATTCAGCGCACCACAAACCGCTGCTGCGTCAGCAACCGATCGCCCTGGAACACCATGAACCGCCACTCCCCCGGCACCACTTCGTGGCTTTCGGTGAATTCATAGGCCATGACGTCCTGAGGCGCGCCGGGCACCAGTTTCTGGATGACTTCGAACTTGTCGTGGCGCACACCATCAGGGGTGCGGATACCGGGAGTGAAGTACAACAGGGTCAACGGCTGGTCGTCTGCGACCTTGCCCGCCAACTGATAACGCATGCCGAACTTGGTGCCCAGCTTCGCCGGCACGCTTTCGGTCTGGCGGATCTGCTCATTGCTGCGCCGCAGGACCCGCTCCCCCGATTGCAGCTCGGCTTGCGGCCCTTCGAAGACACCGTATTCCACCGGGCCTTCGACACGGACTTCGGCCTGTGCCAGGCCGCAGGTCAACAACAGCGCGACCAGTGCGCTTGAACGGGTGAGGTGCATAGTGCGCTCCTTGATTGAGATGAGCGCGAGGGTATGACGTGGGAGTGACAGGCTGATGACAGAGCGATGTTGGTCTGTGGGAGCAGAGCTTGCTCGTGATGCAGGCACCTCGTTTCCCCGGAAACCAGCGTCGTCTTCATCGCGGGCAAGCCTTGCTCCCACACAACACCGCCAGGAAATTATCCCGCGCCACTTTCCTGGCCACCTCTTCCGGCAAGGCATCGAGGAACGGATCGAAGCCGTGCAACGTCTTGCCCAACTTGTTGAAACGCCCGACCACATCCGAGCCCACCATGAAGCGCTCAGGAAAGCGCTCCACCAGCTTTACCCACTCGTCCCGAGGCTTACCCGCCTCGTCCAGCAAGTACGGCGTGAGCAGGCTCCAGGACAGGTCGATGTATAGATTGGGATAGGCCTCGAGCATGCGGGTCAGGGTCGGCAACAGAAAATCCAGTTGGGTCTGGTGGCGATGGATTTCCATGCTGGTGCCGGCATGGGCCCAGATGAAACGCGTATGCGGGTGGTTACGCAACGGCTCCTCGATCTCCGCCAGGTACAGGGGATTTCTTTCACGCTTGGAGGTGATGTTGGAATGCAGCATCACCGGCAGGTCGTTCTCGGCCGCCAGGTGATAGATCCGGGTCATGGCTTCGTTGTTGGCCCGCGGGGTATCGCCCGAGGTCAGCGCCGTCAGGTCGTCATGACGGGTGAAGACTTCGCCGATGCCTTGCCACAACCCCGGGTAGAGATCGAGCATGCGCTGGATGTGGGCGGCGGAGTTCTTGTCGTTGGGATTGAAGCCCGACAGGAAAGGATGGAAGTGCTGGCGTTGTTCCTCGGTCAGCTTGCTCACTGCTGCCGCAACGATCACATCGGTGGCGCTGTACCAATAGGCGTCGGCATCGTCACCGGCGTAATACCGCGGGCGCTTGGGCTCGTCTTCATGCCATTTCTTGGCCACCGGAACACCGGAAATCATCACATGCTCGATGCGATTGTCCGCCATCGCCTGGAGCAGCTTGGGCATGCCGGCGGTTTCCTGAAAGAAATCGACGTAATGCAGGTGCGCATCGCTGTAGGCATATTCGCGAGCCGCGGCGCCGCCACTCGAAACAACCAGCAGCCAGGCAAAGATCAAACGGGACAAAGGCACGGGCAGTCTCCAGAAGCCATGAGCAGCATAGACCCTCACCGTCCCGCTGGGGTTCAAGGCGCATCTGCCGCGTCTGCCGGCGACGGGTTATGCTTCGCGCAACCGTTGTTCAAACTGGAAGACAACATGACCACGCCCCTGACCGTTCGCCCCCGCGCCGAAGACGTCGAAGGCCAGCCGATTCTTCGCCCGCTGCCGTCCGCCAAATGCCGCAGCGTCGGACCTTTCGTGTTTTTCGATCACATGCTGCAAACCACCTACCCGGCCGGCAAAGGCATGAACATCCGCCAGCACCCGCATATCGGCCTGTCCACCCTCACCTACCTGTTCGAAGGCAAACTCCAGCACAAGGACAGCCTGGGTTCCGACCAGGTGGTGGACGCCGGGGATGTCAGCTGGATGACCGCCGGCAGCGCCATCGCCCACGTCGAACGCACCCCCGAGTCCCTGCTGGGCAGCCCTTTCGTCATGCACGGGTTGCAAGTCTGGCTGGCCTCGCCCAAAGCCTACGAACAAGGCCCGGGGCACTACAGCCATCATCCGGCACAGAGCCTGCCGGTCAGTGAGCACCTGGGGGTCAGCATCCGCATGATCGCCGGGTCAGGCTTTTGCCTGGAATCGCCGGTGCCGGTGCTCTCGCCCACGCTGTATGCCGAACTGCACCTGCAGACCGCGACGACGTTGCTGATTCCCACCGAGCACGAAGAGCGGGCCCTGTATGTGTTGAGCGGCGAGGCGTTACTGGATGGCGAGCCGGTAGAAGCCCATTCCCTGGTGATATTGCCAACAGGGGAAGAGATGACGCTGTTTGCCGACAGCGATTGCCATGCCGTGCTGTTCGGTGGCGCGCCACTGGATGGACCGCGTCGGATGAACTGGAACTTCGTCGCCAGCGACCCGGCCCGGATCGACGAAGCCCGCCGGCGCTGGGCAGCCGGAGACTGGCCGACCGTGCCCGGGGAAAGCGAGCGGATCGAGTTGCCCTGATTTCAGGATTGCTTGTCAGGCCGCCATCGCGAGCAAGCTCGCTCCCACAATGATCCGCTGTGAACGCAAATCCGTGATCACTCAAATCCAATGTGGGAGCGAGCTTGCTCGCGATGGCTTTATGTCAGACAACAAGAGATTCAAATCCAGAACCCGACTTCAGCCCTTGAATACTTCATCCAGCAAGTTATGCATCGACCGGAACGCGCGTCCGGCGACCTTGGCGTTGTACATCATCTTGCCCGGCATATTGGCCTGCGGGTCGGTGAACGAGTGCACCGCACCGCCGTAGCTCAGCAATTGCCAATCCACCCCGGCCGCGTTCATTTCATCTTCGAAAGCCGGTAGCTGCTCTTTCGGCACCAGCGGGTCGGAGGCGCCATGCAGCACCAATACCGCACCCTTGATGTTCTGCGCATCGGCCGGGTTCGGTGTATCCAGGGTGCCGTGAAAGGAGATCGCCGCCTTCAACGGGGCGCCACTGCGAGCCAGCTCCAGGGCACAGCAACCCCCGAAGCAGAAGCCGAACGTGGCCAGTCTCGCCGTGTCGACCTGTGCATCACCCTGGCTCTGCAATTGTTCGAACGCGGCCTGCATGCGCTTGCGCAGCAAGGCCCGGTCGTTCTTGAGGGGCATCATCGCCGCCCCCGCTTCATCGGCATTGCTCGGGCGCACCGTCTGCCCGTACAAGTCGGCGATCAACACCACATAGCCGTTGGCCGCTACCGACTTGGCAATCTCCTCGGCACCTGCCCCTACGCCCATCCAGTTCGGCGCCATCAGCAAACCCGGACGCGGGCCCTGCTGGTTGACGTCGAAGGCCAGGCGACCTTCATAACTTTGACCATCGATCTGATAGACCAGCGAACGAACCGTAACCTGACTCATGACAGACTCCTCCTGATGAAACATTCAAGAAGCCCTTGTGGGAGCGAGCTTGCTCGCGATGACGGTAGACCAGTCAACGTATCTGTTGAATGTTGGACCGAAATCGCGAGCAAGCTCGCTCCCACAAGGGACTTTCCTGCGTCAGATTAAGCTGACAGTTCAACCAACAGCTTGTTCAGGCGACGCACATACGCCGCCGGATCCTTCAGGCTGTCGCCGGCCGCCAGGGCCGCCTGGTCGAACAGGATGTGCGACAGATCGCCGAAACGCTCTTCGCTCTGCTCGTTGTCGAGTTTTTCCACCAGTGGGTGGGCCGGGTTGAATTCGAAGATCGGCTTGGAATCCGGGACTTTCTGGCCGCTGGCTTCGAGAATCTGGCGCATCTGCAGGCCCAGGTCCTGCTCACCGATGGCCAGGATCGCCGGAGAATCGGTCAGGCGGTGCGAGACACGCACTTCGCTGACAGCATCGCCCAGGGCCGTCTTGATCCGCTCGACCAGGCCTTCCTTGCTCTTGGCGACTTCTTCGGCGGCTTTCTTGTCTTCTTCCGAATCCAGGTTGCCGAGGTCCAGGTCGCCACGGGCCACGTCGACGAAGCTCTTGCCGTCGAATTCGTTGAGGTAGCTCATCAGCCACTCGTCGATGCGGTCGGTCAGCAGCAGCACTTCGATGCCTTTCTTGCGGAAGACTTCCAGGTGCGGGCTGTTCTTGACCTGTGCATACGTTTCACCGGTCAGGTAGTAGATCTTGTCCTGGCCTTCCTTGGCGCGGGCCAGGTAATCGGCCAGGCCAACAATCTGCTCGCCATCGTCACCCTGGGTCGACGCAAAGCGCAGCAGGCCGGCGATTTTCTCTTTGTTGGCGAAGTCCTCGGCCGGGCCTTCTTTCATGACCTGGCCGAAGTTTTTCCAGAAGCTCTTGTACTGCTCGGGCTCGTTCTTCGCCAGTTTTTCCAGCATGTCCAGCACGCGCTTGGTCAGTGCCGACTTCATGGAATCGATGATCGGATCTTTCTGCAGGATTTCCCGCGAAACGTTCAGCGACAAATCGTTGGAATCCACCACGCCCTTGATGAAGCGCAGGTACAGCGGCAGGAACGACTCGGCCTGGTCCATCACGAACACACGCTGCACGTACAGCTTCAGGCCACGTGGCGCTTCGCGCTGGTACAGGTCGAACGGCGCACGGGCCGGCACGTACAGCAGCGAGTTGTATTCCAGCTTGCCTTCGACCTTGTTATGGCTCCAGCTCAGCGGGTTCTCGTAGTCGTGGGCGATGTGCTTGTAGAACTCCTGGTATTCCTCGTCTTTCACTTCGGTGCGCGGACGGGTCCACAGGGCACTGGCGCGGTTGACGGTTTCCCATTCCACTTCAGGCTTTTCTTCGCCTTCGGCAGCGGTAACTTCCTTCGGCAGCTCGATGGGCAGCGCGATATGGTCGGAGTACTTCTTGATGATGTTGCGCAGGCGCCAGCCATCGGCGAACTCGTCTTCACCGGACTTGAGGTGCAGCACGATGCGGGTGCCGCGATCAGCCTTGTCGATGGTGGCGACTTCAAACTCGCCCTCGCCCTTGGACGACCAATGCACGCCTTCGCTCGCAGCGAGGCCGGCACGGCGGCTGAATACTTCGACCTGGTCGGCCACAATGAACGCGGAATAGAAACCGACGCCGAACTGACCGATCAGGTGGGAATCTTTCTTCTGGTCGCCGGACAGGTTCTTCATGAAGTCGGCAGTGCCAGACTTGGCGATGGTGCCCAGGTGCGTGATCACCTCTTCGCGGCTCATGCCGATGCCGTTGTCTTCGAGGGTGACGGTTTTCGCGTCCTTGTCGAAGCTCACACGGATTTTCAGCTCGGCGCCGCCTTCCAGCAGTTCAGGCTTGGAAAGGGCTTCGAAACGTAATTTGTCGACAGCGTCAGAGGCGTTCGAAATCAGCTCGCGAAGGAAAATTTCCTTATTCGAATACAGCGAGTGAATCATCAGGTGCAGCAGTTGCTTCACCTCGGTCTGGAAGCCCAGGGTTTCCTTTTGAGTTTCCACGCTCATGGTCATCAAACTCCAAGTGGATGGTGGTGTCCGCCTCGCAGAGATTGGCGGCGGGATGTCCTCAAGGTGGGGGCGACGCTGATGATTTCAAGGGCGTTCCGGTTTCGAAGGCTCCTGGATCTTGAAATGCGCCCGGGCGGTGGCGATGGGTTCGGCCTCGACATCTTGCCAGGCGGTGATCGCGACATTGGCGACCCGCCGGCCCTGGCGCCAGACCTGGCATTTGGCATAGGTGTCGCGAAACTGCCCGGTGCGCAGGTAATCCAGGGAAAAGTCGATGATCTTTGGCACCCCCGGCGTGCCGGTGGCGATCAACAGATGAACGGCGGCCGCCAATTCCATGAAGCCGGCGATGACTCCGCCGTGGATAGCCGGCAGTAAAGGGTTACCAATGTTGTCCTTGTTGGCCGGCAGGCGAAACACCCAGTCGTCGCCCTGGCGCGTGCACTCGACGCCGATGAGCTGGGCATAGGGGATCGAGGCGAGCAGCAGCGCGTAGTCGCCCTGTTCACAGGCCCGGCGCAGTTGTTCCTGGGTGGTCTCGGTCATGGCTGGCCCACGGCAGTCAACGGACTGGCCTTCCCCATGCCCCTGGCATGCTGGCCCAGGCGCATGAACGTGCCCACCACATGGGCGATGGGTTGCTCGGGGTCGTCCTGATAGGCGAAACCGCGGGTGAAGATCACGTCCGGGGTTACCCGATAGCATTGGGCGAAACCGTAGACGTCCTTGTGGGGCTCGGCGGCGTGCATGTAGTCGATGCGCAGGTCGAGGGTGGGACAGACTTCGAATTGCGGCAGCACACACAAGGTCGACATGCCGCACGCGCTGTCCATCAATGAGGTCAACGCGCCACCATGGATGATGCCCGTCAGGGGATTGCCGACGATTTGCGGGCTGAACGGCAGGATGAGCGTCAGCCCATCACGACTGGCGCTGTGCAACTTCAAGCCCAACACCTGACAATGCCGCAGGGCCGATAAAAAACGGGTGGCACGCTCAAAAACGGGATCTTCAGCCATGTCCATCAATGCCCTTGTTTATTTAGAGGCCTGGCAACAGGCGAGTTCGCTAAAGTTCCGCGACCGTGCGAAGTTATATATCTGTAGCAAAAGAGGAACTTAACCCGAGGGGGGTCGCTCAAAAGGCCAGTAGTTATTTCCATAAGGAGAAACACCCCATGCGTAAGACTTTTGCTATTGCCTTGATGTTGGCCGCCTCCCTCGGTCTCGCTGCCTGCGATAAAAAATCCGAGGACAAAGCTCAAGATGCCCAACAACACGCTGAGCAAGCTCAGCAAGACATGAACAAAGCACAGGATAAAGTGAACGACGCGGCTAAAGAAAACGCCGAAGCCGCCAAAGCTCAGTCTGAATCGAACAGCGCCGCCCAGCAGGAACAAGCACCTGCCACCGCGCCTAAAACCAACTGATACGGTTTTAGCTGTAAAAGAAAACCCGCCTGGTGCGGGTTTTCTTTTGCCTGTGATTTGGCGGCGCCTGTCAGGCCGCTTCCTTGCCAACCTCGGGCACTGGTGCTTGCGTGGGGGTATAGACCATCACGTCCAGCACATCGGAGTGAAACTCGCGCTGATACAGCACGAACACCACGCCGGCACTCATCAACATGAATAACCAGGGGCTGACGAACCACGCCAACATGGTCATGCCGAAATAGTAGGAACGCAGGCCGAAGTTGAATTGGTTGGCCGCCATGGAAATGACTCGCGCCGCCCTTAGGGCAAAGGCCTTGCGCTCCTGCTCCGAGACATGCCGCTCACCGATCATCGGTGCCGAGCCAATCAGTACCGCCGCGAAGTTGTACTGGCGCATGCACCAACTGAAGGTGAAGAACGCATACACGAACACCAGTGCCAGGCACAGCAACTTGACCTCCGCCATGCCCTGGGAAGCCTGTTGCACCATGGGGATGTCCGCCAGTAACGACACCGCCCGATCCGACGCCCCGAGCACCGTCAGGATGCCAGCCAGGATGATCAGCGTGCTGGAGGCGAAGAATGAGGCGTTGCGCTCCAGGTTGCCGATCACGCTGGCATCGGCGATGCGGTTTTCGCGCAGCAGCATGCGGCGCATCCAGTCTTCGCGGTACAGGTGCATGACACTGGCCAGGCAGGCCGTATCGCGGGCCTTCCAGGTCGCGTAACGGGTGTAGCCCGCCCAGCAGATGATGAACCAGGCGGCGGCAAGCAGATGGATCAGGTTGGCTTGGATGAATGACATTCGATTTCCTGTGACAAAACAAAATCTATCGCAATGGTATCAGCGAACCCTGTGGGAGCGAGCCTGCTCGCGATAGCGGATTAACTTTCACTTCGATGTCAGCAGTTCCGGCGCTATCGCGAGCAAGCTCGCTCCCACAGCCCACGAAAAAAGACACCGCACTCAAAAAAATGCCCCGTATCGATTGATACGGGGCATTTCGGTGGTGGCCGGTGAATCTGCCTGAAGTTGTTTAAGCCAGTGCTTCGCTGCGCTTGCCCAGCAGGCGATCACACACCACCGCGACCGCCAGGGTCATCACCGAAGGCACCAGCCAGGCCAGGCCTTGTTCGCTCAGCGGCAAGTGGGCCAGTTGCGTCGGCATCCAATCCGCCAGCCCGGCGCCCTTGAGCGCATCGATCAGGCCAAACAGGAACGACACCAGCATCACCGGGCCAACGATGCGCCCCTGCTCGTGCCAGAAGTCCTTGCAGAAGCTCAAGGCCACCAGGGCGATGCACGGCGGGTAGATCGCGGTGAGGACCGGAATAGAGAATGCGATCAGCTTGGTCAGGCCCAGGTTGGACACCAGCAGCGAAAAGGCCGCCAGGATCACCACCAGGGTCTTGTAGGACAGCGGCAAAACGCGGCTGAAATACTCGGCGCAGGCGCAGGTCAGGCCGACCGCAGTCACCAGGCACGCCAGGGAGATCAGCACCGCCAGGAAACCGCTGCCCAGGCTGCCGAAGGTGTGTTGCACATAGGCATGCAGCACCGCCGCGCCGTTGGTCGCGCCCATGGCCACTTCATGACTGCCCGAACCGAGACGGAACAAGCTGACGTAGACCAGCGCCAGGCCCACCCCGGCAATCAGCCCGGCGATGATCGCGTAGCGGGTGATCAAGGCCGGCGACTCGACGCCCCGGGAACGGATCGCGTTGACGATGACGATCCCGAACACCAATGCGCCCAGGGTATCCATGGTCAGGTAACCATTGATGAAGCCCTGGGAGAACGGCGCCGCCACGTATTCGGGGGTCGCCACGCCGATATCGCCGGCCGGCAAGGCAAACGCGGCGATACCGAGCACGGCCAGGGCGATGATCTTCAGGGGAGCGAGGAAACGTCCGACGGTGTCCAGCAGCCGGCCCGGGTAGAGCGAGATGAAGAACACCAGCAGGAAATACGCGGCGCTATACAGGAACAGTGCCAGCGGGCTTTCGCCCGTCAATGGCGCCAGGCCGACTTCGAACGAAACGGTAGCGGTACGCGGTGTGGCGAACAACGGGCCAACGGCCAGGTAGCACACCGCCGCCAGCAACCCGCCGGCGACCTTGCCGATGGGGCTGCTCAAGGCGTCCATCGCCCCGCCCACCTTGGCCAGTGCCACGACCGTGATGACCGGCAGCCCGACCGCCGTGATCAAAAAGCCCAGCGCCGCCATCCAGACATGAGGCCCGGACTGCAAACCGACGATAGGCGGGAAGATGATGTTGCCAGCCCCGACGAACAGGGCAAATGTCATGAAACCAAGCGCCAGGATGTCCTGGCCTTTCAACACTTTCATTAAGGAAACCACACTACTGAATCGGAATTTAGAGAGGGATTTCCCCGAGGGTAAAGGGAAATGCTGCCGATCCGTATGGGACCGACCCGTTTAGCGCGGCGCTTCCTTGTGGGCAGCGGTCGCAAAAATGGCTGCTAGCCTAACGAATCTGGCGATAAAACGCACTGTAAAGGGGCGAACTATCCGATGCGCGACGTCCCCGTGTCGCGTTTTTGCATGTAAATGGTTGGCGGGCTGTCATTCCGTCATCGCGAGCAAGCTCGCTCCCACAATGAAATGCGCTCGACTGTGGGAGCGAGCTTGCTCGCGATGAGGCCCTTCCTGGCGCCACGGATCCAGAAACGACAAAGGCCACCCGAAGGTGGCCTTTGTTGCTGGAACGAAAAGGTCAGCCGAAGCTTACTTCTTCATTTCCCAGCCAGTCAGCTCGGCCAGGGCCTTGCCGATGTCTGCCAGCGAACGCACGGTTTTCACGCCTGCGTCTTGCAGTGCAGCGAATTTCTCGTCTGCAGTGCCTTTGCCGCCAGAGATGATTGCGCCAGCATGGCCCATGCGCTTGCCCGGAGGAGCAGTCACACCCGCGATGTAGGACACAACCGGCTTGGTCACGTTGGCCTTGATGTAGGCAGCGGCTTCTTCTTCAGCCGAACCGCCGATCTCACCGATCATGACGATCGCTTCGGTCTTCGGGTCTTCCTGGAACAGCTTCAGGATGTCGATGAAGTTCGAGCCCGGGATCGGGTCACCGCCGATGCCGACGCAAGTCGACTGACCGAAACCGGCGTCAGTGGTCTGCTTCACAGCTTCGTAGGTCAGGGTGCCGGAACGGGAAACGATACCGACCTTGCCTGGCAAGTGAATGTGACCTGGCATGATGCCGATCTTGCATTCGCCTGGGGTGATCACGCCTGGGCAGTTAGGGCCGATCAGGGTGATACCCAGCTCGTCGCACTTGACCTTGGCTTCCAGCATGTCGATGGTCGGGATGCCTTCGGTGATGCAGACGATCAGCTTGATGCCGCCGAACGCTGCTTCAAGGATGGAGTCCTTGCAGAAAGGAGCCGGAACGTAGATCACGCTGGCGGTGGCGCCAGTGGCAGCTACAGCGTCTTTCACGGTGTTGAACACGGGCAGGCCCAGGTGCTCGGTGCCGCCTTTGCCTGGCGTTACGCCGCCAACCATCTTGGTGCCGTATTCGATGGCTTGCTGGGTGTGGAAACTACCTTGCGAACCGGTAATGCCCTGGCAGATAACCTTGGTGTCTTTATTGATCAGGACGCTCATTATTTGCCCTCCGCAGCTTTGACGACTTGTTGAGCAGCGTCGGTCAGGCTGGTAGCAGCGATGATGTTCAAACCGCTTTCTGCCAGTACTTTAGCGCCCAGCTCAGCGTTGTTGCCTTCGAGGCGAACAACAACCGGGATTTTCACGCCGACTTCTTTCACGGCGCCGATGATGCCTTCGGCAATCATGTCGCAGCGAACGATGCCGCCGAAGATGTTGACCAGTACTGCGGCGACGTTGGTGTCGGACAGGATGATCTTGAACGCTTCGGTAACGCGTTCCTTGGTAGCACCGCCGCCCACGTCGAGGAAGTTGGCTGGCTTGCCGCCATGCAGGTTGACGATGTCCATGGTACCCATGGCCAGGCCGGCACCGTTGACCATGCAGCCGATGTTGCCTTCCAGGGCTACGTAGTTCAGTTCGAACTTGGCAGCGTGCGCTTCGCGCGGATCGTCTTGCGACGGATCGTGGAAAGTCTTCAGCTTAGGCTGACGGTACATGGCGTTGGCGTCGATATTGATCTTGGCATCGAGGCAGTGCAGGTCGCCGTCGGCCTTGATCACCAGCGGGTTCACTTCCAGCAGTGCCAGGTCGTGGTCCTGGAACAGCTTGGCCAGACCTACGAAGATCTTGGCGAACTGAGTGACCTGCTTGCCTTCCAGGCCCAGCTGGAATGCCAGCTCGCGACCCTGGAATGGCTGTGCGCCAACCAGTGGATCGATGGTGGCCTTGAGGATTTTCTCAGGGGTATCGTGAGCGATTTTCTCGATGTCCACGCCACCTTCGGTGGAAGCCATGAACACGATACGGCGGCTCGAACGGTCAACGACCGCGCCCAGGTACAGCTCTTTAGCGATATCAGTGCACGATTCAACCAGGATCTTGGTGACTGGCTGACCGTTGGCATCAGTCTGGTAAGTCACCAGACGCTTGCCCAGCCACTGCTGTGCGAAGGCTTTGGCGTCTTCTTTGCTGCGAACCAGCTTGACGCCGCCCGCTTTACCGCGACCACCGGCGTGAACCTGGGCTTTGACAACCCATTCGCTGCCGCCGATTTTGTCGCAAGCTTCTGCTGCCGCTTCCGGGGTGTCTACCGCGTAGCCGGTGGATACTGGCAGGCCGTATTCAGCGAACAGCTGCTTACCCTGATACTCGTGAAGATTCATGCTTATTACCGTCTTCGTTAGGTACTGCGCATTCGGTGCTGCACCGTTCTGGTGCCGCACCACCTGTGACTGCTGCTTGCGTAGCGTTCCGGTCAACCGGTGCCGCTACGCAAGGCTGCGTCCAGCGGATATTCCGCGGTGAGTCTTGCTCGCAAGGCTCACGACGGGCCATACCGCCGTGGTTTCTTATTGTCTATTAACGCTTCTTGCGGTTGGCCACGTGGATGGCGCCGCCATTTACGGCCAGGGCCGCTTCGTGCAAGGCTTCGGACAGGGTCGGATGGGAGAAGACCATCATGCCCAGGTCTTCAGCGCTGGTGCCGAATTCCATACCGATCGCGCCTTGCTGTACCAGCTCGGCAGCGCTTGGGCCAATTACGTGAACGCCCAATACGCGATCCGTCTTGGCATCGGCGATGACTTTCACGAAACCACCGGTATCGTTGGCTGCCATGGCACGGCCACTGGCGGCGAACGGGAAGGTGCCGACGTTAACTTCAACGCCTTCGGCTTTCAAGGCCTGCTCGGTTTTACCGACCCATGCGATTTCCGGGTGGGTGTAGATAACCGATGGGATCAGGTCGTAGTTCATCTGGGCCTTGTGGCCCTTGATGCGCTCGACGACCATGATGCCTTCCTCGGACGCCTTGTGCGCCAGCATCATGCCGCGGACCACGTCACCGATGGCGTAGACGCCTGGCACAGTGGTGGCGCAGAAATCGTCAACCTGGATGAAACCACGCTCATCCAGCGTCACTTCACAGTCGGCAGCCAGCAGGTCGGTGGTCACCGGACGACGGCCGACCGCAACGATCAGTTTGTCGAAAGTGATGGTCTGTTCGCCATTGGCGTCGGTGTAGTTGACCACGACTTCTTCGCCGTTGACCTTCGAACCGGTCACGCGAGCGCCCAGCTTGATGTCCAGGCCCTGTTTGGTCAGGGTTTTCAGCGCTTCCTTGGAAACCGCAGCGTCAGCGGCCATCAGGAAGGTGTCGAGGGCTTCGAGAACGGTCACTTGCGCGCCCAGGCGCGACCATACCGAACCCAGCTCGAGGCCGATCACGCCGGCGCCGATCACGCCCAGGCGTTTTGGTACGCTCTGGAATTCCAGGGCACCGGTGGAATCGACGATCACCTTCTGGTCGACCGGAGCCGGCGGAATGTCGATCGGACGCGAGCCTGGCGCCAGGATGACGTTTTCGGCTTCGATCACTTCAACCGAGCCGTCTGGCTTGGTCACTTCGACTTTCTTGCCCAGCAGCAGCTTGCCGTGGCCCTGGATCGAGGTCACACCGTTGGCCTTGAACAGGGTGGCAACACCGCTGGTCAGGTTCTTGACGATGCCAGCCTTGCGGCCAACCATCGCGGCGACGTCCATCTTCACTTCACCGGTAGAGATACCGTGAACGTTGAAGCTTTCTTTCGCTTCCTTGTATTTCCAGGAGCTGTCCAGCAGCGCCTTGGAAGGAATGCAACCGACGTTCAGGCAAGTACCGCCGAGGGCCAGCTTGCCCTCGCCATCGGTGTATTTCTCGATGCAGGCAGTGGTAAGGCCCAGTTGCGCAGCCTTGATGGCCGCTACGTAGCCGCCAGGGCCCGCACCAATCACTACCACGTCGAATTTCTGAGTCATGAGTCATTCCTTTTCGAATCAAACCGGACGATCACTTGTGATGACCGTCGAGGGACGAAACCGGTTGTTTCAGCAAGAGGCCGGTCGACAGACCGGCCCTCGCGGCGAAAATCAGATATCCAGCAGCAGACGAGCCGGATCTTCAAGCAGGTTCTTGATGGTGACCAGGAACGTCACGGCTTCTTTGCCGTCGATCAGGCGGTGATCGTAGGACAGTGCCAGGTACATCATCGGACGAATCACGACTTGACCGTTGATCGCCATCGGACGCTGCAGGATGTTGTGCATGCCCAGGATAGCCGCCTGTGGCGGGTTGACGATCGGGGTCGACATCATCGAACCGAATGTACCACCGTTGGTGATGGTGAACGTACCGCCGGTCATCTCTTCGATGGACAGCTTGCCGTCACGGGCCTTCTTGCCGAAGGTGGCGATGCCGCCTTCGATTTCGGCCAGGCTCATCAGTTCGGCGTTGCGCAGCACCGGAACCACCAGGCCACGGTCGCTGGAAACCGCGACGCCGATATCGGCATAACCGTGGTAGACGATGTCGGAACCGTCGATCGACGCGTTGACCGCCGGGAAGCGTTTCAGCGCTTCGGTGGCAGCCTTGACGAAGAACGACATGAAGCCCAGGCGTACGCCATTGTGGGACTTCTCGAACAGATCCTTGTACTTCGAACGCAGGGCCATGACTTCGGTCATGTCGACTTCGTTGAAGGTGGTCAGCATCGCCATGTTCGACTGTGCTTCGACCAGACGCTCGGCAACCTTGGCACGCAGGCGGGTCATCGGAACGCGTTTTTCAACGCGATCACCGGCAGCGAACACCGGAGCGGCGGCGGCAGGTGCGGCTGGCTTGGCCGGTGCGGCGGCTGGCGCGGCTTTCTTGGCGGCAACGGCTGCCACCACGTCTTCTTTGGTCACACGACCGCCCTTGCCGGTGCCGGCAACGGAAGCGATGTTGATGCCGTTCTCTTCGGCGATCTTGCGCGCGGCAGGCGCGGCGACTGGATCGTCTTCGCCATCGGCAGCAGGCGCTGCGGTCTGGGCAGCGGCAGGAGCAGCAGCAGCGGCAGCCGGAGCAGCGGCAGCGGCGCCGCCCTCTTCGATCGAGCCCAGTACCTGGTTGGACAGGACGGTAGCGCCCTCTTCGGCAACGATTGCGCCGAGCACGCCGTCAGCTTCGGCCAACACTTCCAGAACGACTTTGTCGGTCTCGATGTCGACGATCAGGTCGTCACGCTTTACAGCTTCGCCTGGTTTCTTGTGCCAAGTGGCAACGGTGCCATCGGCAACCGATTCCGGGAATGACGGGGCTTTGATTTCGATAGCCATTATCTGTGGGTCCTTAAAATTCGGTTTCAGTCAGCACGAAGGCTTAAACAGTGAAAGCATCTTGCAGCAGTTTTTCCTGCTGCTCGGCGTGCATCGACGCATAACCACACGCAGGTGCAGCGGAAGCATCACGGCCGGCATATTCCAGGCCCAGGGCCTTGTTATGGTTGCCGATGCTGCGACGCAGGTGATGCTGGCTGCTGTACCAGGCGCCCTGGTTCATCGGTTCTTCCTGACACCACACCACGTGGGTGAGGTTGGTGTAAGGCGCGATGGCCTCCATCAGGTCTTCTTCCGGGAACGGGTAGAGCTGCTCGATACGCACGATGGCGATGTCTTCGCGGCCTTCGGCACGACGTTTTTCCAGCAGGTCGTAGTAGACCTTGCCGCTGCACAGGATCAGGCGAGTCACCTTCGCCGCGTCCAGCGTGTCGATTTCCGGAATAACGGTCTGGAACGAGCCTTCGGCCAGGTCTTCGAGCGTGGAGATCGCCAGTTTGTGACGCAGCAGCGACTTCGGTGTCAGCACGATCAGCGGCTTGCGCAGCGGACGGATGACCTGACGACGCAGCAGGTGGTAGATCTGCGCCGGCGTCGTCGGTACGCAAACCTGGACGTTGTGCTCGGCGCACAGCTGCAGGTAGCGCTCCAGACGTGCCGACGAGTGCTCCGGCCCCTGCCCTTCATAACCGTGTGGCAACAGCATGGTCAGACCGCAGAGACGGCCCCACTTGTGCTCGCCGCTGGTGATGAACTGGTCGACAACCACCTGGGCGCCGTTGGCGAAGTCGCCGAACTGGGCTTCCCAGATCACCAGCGCATTCGGCTCGGTGGTGGAGTAGCCATATTCGAACGCCAGGACGGCTTCTTCGGACAGCAGCGAATCGTACAGGTCGAAACGTGGCTGGCCCTTGTACAGGTGCTGCAGCGGGATGTAGGTGCTGGCGTCTTTCTGGTTGTGCAGCGCCGCGTGGCGGTGCGAGAAAGTGCCGCGGCCTACGTCCTGGCCGGTGATGCGGACCGGGTGACCTTCGAACGCCAGGGTCGCGTACGCCATGGTTTCGGCGTAACCCCAGTTGATCGGCAGGCCGCCGGCTTGCATCTTCTGCCGGTCTTCGTAGATCTTCGCGACCTGGCGCTGGACCACGAAGCCTTCCGGGATCTCCAGCAGCTTGGCGGACAGCTCCTGCAAGGTCTTGAGGTCGAAGCGGGTGTCGTGACGCGCGGTCCAGGCGTGGCCCAGGTATGGACGCCAGTCCACGAACAACTCTTTGTTCGGTTCCTTGACCAGGCTTTTTACCACGTGCAGGCCGTTGTCCAGGGCATTGCGATATTCATCGACTTTTTCCTGGACGCGGGCGGCATCCAGAACGCCGCCCTGGGTCAGGCGCTCGGCATACAGCTCACGGGTGGTGCGCTGCTTGGCGATCTGCTGGTACATCAGGGGCTGGGTGCCGCTTGGCTCGTCGGCCTCGTTGTGGCCGCGACGACGGTAGCAGACCAGGTCGATCACCACGTCGCGCTTGTACTGCATGCGGTAGTCGATGGCCAACTGGGTCACGAACAGCACGGCTTCCGGATCATCGCCATTCACATGGAGAATCGGCGCCTGGATCATTTTCGCGACGTCGGTCGCGTACTCGGTGGAGCGCGAGTCAAGCGGGTTGCTGATGGTGAAGCCAACCTGGTTGTTGATCACGATGTGCACGGTGCCGCCGGTCTTGAAACCGCGGGTCTGCGACATCTGGAAGGTTTCCATGACCACGCCCTGACCGGCGAATGCCGCGTCACCGTGGATGGAAATCGGCAGTACCTTCTCGCCGGTCGGATCGTTGCGACGATCCTGGCGGGCGCGGACCGAACCCTCGACCACCGGGGAAACGATTTCCAGGTGAGACGGGTTGAACGCCATGGCCAGGTGCACTTCGCCACCGGTGGTCATCACGTTGGACGAGAAGCCCTGGTGGTATTTCACGTCACCGGAACCCAACTCGACCTTCTTCTTGCCTTCGAACTCGTCGAACAGCTCGCGCGGGTTCTTGCCGAAGGTGTTGACCAGTACATTCAGGCGGCCACGGTGGGCCATGCCGATGACGACTTCCTTGGTGCCGTAGGAACCGGAACGCTGGATCAGCTCGTCGAGCATCGGAATCAGGCTTTCGCCGCCTTCCAGGCCGAAACGCTTGGTACCCGGGTACTTGGTGCCCAGGTATTTCTCCAGGCCTTCACCGGCGGTGACGCGCTCGAGCAAGTGGCTCTTGATGTCGGCGGAGTACGTCGGACGGCCACGAACGCTTTCCAGACGCTGCTGGAACCACTGGCGCTGCTCGGAATCGGTGATGTGCGTAAATTCAGCGCCGATGGTGCGGCAATATGTCTGCTGCAACGCTTCGTGAATTTCGCGTAGGCTCGCTTCCTCTTTGCCGATGAACAGGTCGCCGGCACGGAAGGTCGTATCAAGGTCGGCATTGGTCAAGCCGTAGTGAGTGATCGACAGGTCTGCAGGTGCAGGACGCTGCCACAGCCCCAGCGGGTCAAGCTGGGCTGCCTGGTGGCCACGCATCCGGTAGGCCTGGATCAGTCGCAATACTTCAACTTGCTTCTTCTCGTGCTCGGAGCTCACGCTGCCGGCAGACACCGGTTGAGCGCGGCGCTGGTTCTTTGCCAGCAACACGAAATGATCGCGAATCGTCGAGTGCGAAACATCAGTGGCAGAATTACCGTCGGCCGGTAGCTTCTGAAAGTAGGTGCGCCATTCTTCTGGCACAGCGTTAGGGTCGTGCAGGTAGAGCTCGTAGAGCTCTTCCACATAGGCAGCGTTACCACCGGAGAGGTGGGCACTGTTCCACATGCGCTGCATCACGCTTTCTTGCATGCTTGGTCACCCTCGATTAGGGGAACACCACCGGCGAAAACACCGAGCAAACTTGCAGAAGTCCGAGTGCAGCGACTAAAACAAGCCACTTAGGATCACGCTGATAGTCCGGGTACCAGCCCGGATGCCCCTGCTTGTCTCATTTCTTCAAAATAAGAACCACCGCTTTGTGAGCGGCTGTTCTGGTTATAGCCAAGACGCGGGTTGAAGCCCGCGCCCTGGCCTTTACGGGTACAACGGTCCTACGGGTACAGCAGCTGAATCACACGCCGCTTTGCAGCAGCATGTTACGAATGTGACCGATGGCCTTAGTCGGGTTCAGGCCTTTCGGGCAGACGTTGACGCAGTTCATGATCCCGCGGCAGCGGAATACGCTGAACGGGTCATCCAGCGAAGCCAGACGCTCGGACGTCTTGGTGTCACGGCTGTCTGCCAGGAAGCGGTACGCTTGCAGCAGGGCGGCCGGACCCAGGAACTTGTCCGGGTTCCACCAGAAGGATGGGCACGAGGTCGAGCAGCAAGCGCACAGGATGCACTCGTACAGACCGTCGAGCTTCTCACGCTCTTCCGGAGACTGCAGACGCTCGATGGCCGGAGCCGGCGTGTCGTTCTGCAGGAATGGCTTCACCTTCTCGTATTGCTTGTAGAAGATGCTCATATCGACGACCAGGTCACGGATAACCGGCAAACCTGGCAACGGACGAACCACCAGCTTGTTGCCCTTGACCACGGCCGACAGCGGCGTGATGCAGGCCAGGCCGTTCTTGCCGTTGATGTTCATGCCGTCGGAGCCGCAAACGCCCTCGCGGCAAGAGCGACGATAGGAAAAACCCTCGTCCTGCTCTTTGATCAGGGCCAGTACGTCCAGCACCATCAGGTCTTTACCACCGGTATCGACCTGGAAGTCCTGCATGAACGGCGCAGCGTCCTGATCAGGGTTGTAGCGATAAACACTGACTTGCAACATAGCGGTCACCCTTAATAAGTCCGGACTTTTGGTTCGAAAGTCGGAACAGTCTTCGGCGAGAAGTTCACGGCACGCTTGGCGACGCGTTTTTCACCCGGGAAGTACAAGGTGTGGCACAGCCAGTTTTCGTCGTCACGGTCTTCGAAGTCTTCGCGGGCGTGGGCACCACGGGACTCTTTACGCACTTCTGCGGCGATGGCGGTGGCTTCGGCCACTTCCAGCAGGTTCTGCAATTCCAGCGCTTCGATACGGGCAGTGTTGAACGCCTGCGACTTATCGTTGATCTTCACGTTGGCGATTCGTTCACGCAATTGCGCCAGCTGGGCGATACCCTTCTGCATGTATTCGCCGGTACGGAACACACCGAAGTAGTTCTGCATGCAGTTCTGCAGCTCGCGGCGCAGGGTTGCCACGTCTTCGCCTTCGGTACGCTCGTTCAGAGCGGACAGACGCGCCAGGGCGGCTTCGATGTTGGCGTCGGTGGCATCGTCATATTCGATACCGTCGGTCAGCGCTTTCTCCAGGTGCAGGCCGGCAGCGCGACCGAAGACCACCAGGTCGAGCAGCGAGTTGCCGCCCAGGCGGTTGGCACCGTGGACCGATACGCACGCCACTTCACCCACTGCGAACAGGCCAGGGATGATTTCGTCCACGCCTTCGGCGTTTTGGGTGATCGCCTGGCCGTGGATGTTGGTGGCAACGCCGCCCATCATATAGTGGCAGGTTGGAACCACTGGAACCGGCGCGACGACCGGGTCGACGTGGGCGAAGGTCTTCGACAGCTCACAGATACCTGGCAGGCGGCTGTGCAGCACTTCCTCGCCCAGGTGATCGAGCTTGAGCATCACGTGGTCGCCATTCGGGCCACAGCCGTTGCCGGCGATGATCTCTTTAACCATCGAACGAGCCACAACGTCACGACCGGCGAGGTCCTTGGCGTTCGGCGCATAACGTTCCATGAAACGCTCGCCGTGCTTGTTGATCAGGTAACCACCTTCACCACGGCAACCTTCGGTCACCAGTACACCGGCGCCGGCGATGCCGGTCGGGTGGAACTGCCACATTTCGATGTCTTGTACCGGCACGCCAGCACGCAGGGCCATGCCGACGCCGTCACCGGTGTTGATCAGGGCATTGGTGGTGGATGCGTAGATACGGCCTGCACCGCCGGTCGCCAGTACGGTGGCCTTGGCGCGGATGTAGGTGGTTTCGCCGGTTTCGATGCAGATCGCGATCACACCGACGAAGGCGCCGTCCTGGTTCTTCACCAGGTCGACGGCGTAGTACTCGTTCAGGAACGTGGTACCGGCTTTCAGGTTGCCCTGGTACAGGGTGTGCAGCAGTGCGTGACCGGTACGGTCGGACGCCGCGCAAGTACGCGCGGCCTGGCCGCCCTTGCCGTAGTCCTTGGACTGGCCACCGAACGGACGCTGGTAGATACGACCTTGCTCGGTACGCGAGAAGGGCATGCCCATGTGGTCCAGCTCGAACACCGCGGCCGGGCCTTCCTGACACATGTATTCGATAGCGTCCTGGTCACCGATGTAGTCGGACCCCTTGACGGTATCGTACATGTGCCAGCGCCAGTCATCGTTCGGGTCGGCCGAAGCGATGGCGCAGGTGATGCCGCCCTGGGCGGAAACGGTGTGCGAACGCGTCGGGAAAACCTTGGTGATCACGGCAGTCTTGTGACCGCCCTGTGCCAGTTGCAGCGCTGCGCGCATGCCGGCACCGCCACCACCAATGATGATGGCGTCGAAAGAAATCGTTGGAATGTTAGCCATGGATCAGATACCCCAGAGAATCTGCACACCCCAGACGAAGTAAGCGAACATCGCAACGCCGCATACTGCCTGGAAAAGGAAACGTACGGCAGTCGCCGACTTGCCGAACGCCATGGGCGTCAGGTAGTCGGTCGCGATGGTCCACATGCCGACCCAGGCGTGAGCGCCCAGTGCGACAAGTGCCAGCAGACTGAAGATACGCATCCAGTTGTTTGCGAACAGTTCATGCCATTGGGCATAGCCCAGGCCAGGGTTTGCCACGACATATCCGATCAGGAAAATGAAGTAAGCCGCGAGAACGACCGCAGACACACGCTGGGCCATCCAGTCGTAGAGGCCCGAACGCGAAAGGTTCGTGACGTTGGTTACCATATCCAGACTCCTGCCAGAACGATCAGCACCGCAGACACGGCGATAATGATTTTCGAGCCCAGCTTGCCGCCTTCCAGCGTCTCACCGATGCCCATGTCCATGATCAAGTGGCGCACACCGGCGACCAAGTGATACAGCAAGGCGGACAGGATGCCCCAAATCACTAGCTTGGCTAGCGGACTGGTCAGACACGCTTTCACCTGACCGAAGCCTTCTTCCGAATCGAGCGACTTGTCCAATGCATAAAGCATGATGGCCAGGCTGACGAAGAGGATGACACCGGAAATACGGTGAAGAATGGACGTGTAAGCAGTGACTGGGAGTTTGATGGTCCTTAGGTCTAGGTTTACAGGTCGTTGGCTTTTCACGGCTTTTTTTTCACACTGAAGAGCCCCTAACAATCAGGGCAAAGTTGTTGGGGCGCGCACTGGTCAGGTACTCACCACCCAGGGAGTGACGACCCCCAAGAAAGCAGGCCCAAAAGCCCCTGGCGGTCGGTGGCCGAGTATAGACAGTTAGGCTACTAATGACAACGCGTTCACCTTCCCCTAATAGCGCATTGCACATATGGCACAAAAGGCGTAAACGGCAGGTAATTTCGCGGAAAAAGTGCGGTTAAAGCCTTCTGGAGCAAGACTTTAGGCAAATTGACTTTCGGATTTATCTCACTATAGTGGTGCGGGCCCTGCGTGGGGGGTCTGTCTGATGATTTCAAGCATTAATAGGAGGCCACATGGCTGACAAAAAAGCGCAGTTGATCATCGAGGGCGCAGCCCCCGTCGAGCTGCCCATTTTAACCGGCACCGTTGGTCCCGATGTAATCGACGTACGGGGCCTGACGGCCACGGGCCGTTTCACCTTTGACCCAGGTTTCATGTCGACCGCCTCGTGCGAGTCGAAAATCACCTACATCGATGGCGACAACGGCATCCTGCTGCACCGCGGCTACCCGATCGAGCAACTGGCTGAAAAATCGGACTACCTGGAAACCTGCTACCTGCTGCTCAACGGCGAGCTGCCAACCGCAGAGCAAAAAGCCCAGTTCGTCAGCACCGTGAAGAACCACACCATGGTTCACGAGCAGTTGAAGACCTTCTTCAACGGCTTCCGTCGCGATGCCCACCCGATGGCCGTCATGTGCGGCGTTGTCGGCGCTCTCTCGGCTTTCTACCACGACTCCCTGGATATCAATAACCCCCAGCATCGCGAAATTTCCGCGATCCGCCTGGTGGCGAAGATGCCGACCCTGGCAGCCATGGTCTACAAGTACTCCATGGGCCAGCCCATGATGTACCCGCGCAACGACCTGACCTATGCAGAGAACTTCCTGCATATGATGTTCAACACCCCGTGCGAGATCAAACCGATCAGCCCGGTGCTCGCCAAGGCCATGGACCGGATCTTCATCCTCCATGCCGACCACGAGCAGAACGCCTCCACGTCCACCGTACGCCTGGCCGGCTCCTCGGGTGCCAACCCGTTCGCCTGTATCGCCGCCGGTATCGCCGCACTCTGGGGCCCTGCCCACGGCGGTGCGAACGAAGCGGTGCTGACCATGCTCGATGAAATCGGCGATGTCTCGAACATCGACAAGTTCATCGCCAAGGCCAAGGACAAGAACGATCCGTTCAAGCTGATGGGCTTCGGTCACCGGGTCTACAAGAACCGCGACCCGCGCGCCACCGTGATGAAGCAGACCTGCGACGAAGTGCTCAAGGAACTGGGGATCAAGAACGATCCGCAACTCGAACTGGCCATGCGCCTGGAAGAGATCGCCCTGACCGACCCTTACTTCATCGAACGCTCGCTGTACCCGAACGTCGACTTCTACTCGGGGATCATCCTCAAGGCGATCGGCATTCCAACCAGCATGTTCACCGTGATCTTCGCCCTGGCGCGGACCGTCGGCTGGATCTCCCACTGGAAGGAAATGCTCTCCAGCCCGTACAAGATCGGCCGCCCGCGCCAGCTGTACACCGGCTACGAGTCGCGTGACATCACCCAGCTGGAAGACCGCAAGTAAGACCTGCCTTGCAATAAGGTCTCAAGCTGCACCGAAACAGCCCCTGCTTCTTATATAAAAGCGGGGGCTGTTTTGTTTATGCCTCTTTTCATCTGATCCAGAAGCGGCATTGACAGACCCGACGCCATCGCGAGCAAGCTCGCTCCCACAGTTGACCTGTTGTGAATAAAAACCCCGTGCTCACTGGAGATCCCCTGTGGGAGCGAGCTTGCTCGCGATGACGGCAGCCCTGCCACCCTTAAACCCGGCACAAAAAAAACCCCAGCCTTTCGACCGGGGTATTTCTTCAAGCACTGACCGCTACATCAATGTTTAACCGCCCCACTCGCCCCCAGGCCAGTCTGTGAACGCACGAACTGCGGGAAGAACAGCGCCCGTTCGTTTGCGCCTTCAGCCGACTTGTCGGTGATGGAGAAGAACCAGATGCCGACGAACGCAATGGCCATCGAGAACAGCGCCGGGTATTCATACGGGAAGATCGCCTTCTCGTGCCCCATGATCTGCACCCAGATGGTCGGGCCGAGGATCATCAGGCCCACGGCACTGACCAGGCCCAGCCAGCCGCCAATCATGGCGCCACGAGTGGTCAGCTTCTTCCAGTACATCGAAAGCAGCAGTACCGGGAAGTTGCAGCTCGCCGCGATGGAGAACGCCAGGCCCACCATGAACGCGATGTTCTGCTTCTCGAACAGGATACCCAGGCCGATCGCCAGCACCGCCAGGGCGATGGTGGTGATTTTCGAGACGCGAATCTCGTCCTTCTCGTTGGCCTTGCCTTTCTTGATCACGCTGGCATACAGGTCATGGGACACCGCCGAGGCACCGGCCAGGGTCAGGCCCGCCACTACCGCCAGGATGGTGGCAAAGGCTACCGCCGAGATGAAGCCCAGGAAGATGCTGCCGCCCACGGCGTTGGCCAGGTGCACCGCCGCCATGTTGTTACCGCCCAGCAAGGCACCTGCCGCGTCCTTGAAGGCCGGGTTGGTGCTGACCAGCAGGATCGCGCCGAAGCCGATGATGAAGGTCAGGATGTAGAAGTAACCGATGAAGCCGGTGGCATACAGCACGCTCTTGCGCGCTTCCTTGGCGTCGCTCACGGTGAAGAAGCGCATCAGGATGTGCGGCAGGCCAGCGGTACCGAACATCAGCGCCAGGCCCAGGGAGAAGGCCGAGATCGGATCCTTCACCAAGCCGCCGGGGCTCATGATCGCCTCGCCTTTAGGGTGAACCTTCACCGCTTCGGCAAACAGCATGTTGAAGTCGAAGTTGACGTGTTTCATGACCATCAAGGCCATGAACGAAGCACCCGACAGCAGCAAGACCGCCTTGATGATCTGCACCCAAGTGGTGGCCAACATGCCGCCAAACAGCACGTAGAGGCACATCAGGATACCCACCAGGATCACCGCAACGTGGTAGTCCAGGCCGAACAGCAACTGGATCAGCTTGCCGGCACCGACCATTTGTGCGATCAGGTAGAACGCCACCACCACCAGCGAGCCGCAGGCGGACAGACTGCGGATCTGGGTTTGCCCGAGGCGATAGGACGCCACGTCGGCAAAGGTGTATTTACCCAGGTTACGCAGGCGTTCGGCGATCAGGAACAGGATGATCGGCCAACCCACCAGGAAGCCGATGGAGTAGATCAGGCCGTCATAACCGGAGGTGAACACCAGCGCGGAAATGCCCAGGAAGGACGCCGCCGACATGTAGTCGCCCGCGATTGCCAGGCCGTTCTGGAAGCCGGTGATCTTGCCGCCGGCCGCATAATAGTCGGCCGCCGAGTTGTTTTTCTTGGACGCCCAGTAGGTGATATACAAAGTCGCGCCGACGAAGGCCACGAACATCAGGATAGCCGCGACGTTGAGGGGTTGTTTCTGCACGGCACCGGTCAGGGCGTCAGCCGCCCAGGCGCCCGGTGCGAACGCCGCGATGCTCAATAGAGCCAGTAGACGCCGGATCATTGCTGAGCCTCCTTGAGAATCGCATTGTTCAGGTCGTCGAACTCACCGTTGGCGCGCCGTACGTAGATGCCGGTCAGGATGAAGGCCGAGACAATCAGGCCGACACCGATGGGAATACCCCAGGTGATGGTGGACTCAGGCGTGATCTTGGCCCCGAGAATGTGTGGCCCGTAGGCGATCAGAAGAATGAAGCCGGAATACAGACCAAGCATGATCGCCGAGAGAATCCAGGCGAACCTTTCCCTTTTTCTCACCAGCTCCTTGAAGCGCGGGCTGTTTTGAATCGAGAGGTAAATGCTGTCGTTCATTGTTTTTATCCTCGCAGCACAGATTTAATTGGAACGACCCTACTCTATGCGGCTCAAGGCCAGGTTCCAGACGACCTTAGTATTAGAACGACATGACGGTTTTGCCAGTTTCCCGCACATTATTCGCAATCCCCCCCTGTGGGAGCGAGCTTGCTCGCGATGACGGCGCCACATTCAACATCGATGCAAGCAGACACATCGCTATCGCGAGCAAGCTCGCTCCCACAAGGGGTCCGGCGCCCATCGAAGAATTGCAGGCACAAAAAAGCCGCATGACACAACGTCATGCGGCTTCGCGAGCCAGCTAAATCAGATTGATTACTTGCCGGTCCACTCCTTCACGCGGTCCGGGTGCTTGGCGACCCAGTCCTTGGCAGCGGCGTCCGGCTTGGCGCCTTCCTGGATCGCCAGCATGACTTCGCCGATCTCGTCTTTCGACGCCCACTGGAATTTCTTCAGGAACTCGGCCACTTCCGGGGCCTTGGTGCCCAGTTCCTTGCTGCCGATGCTGTTTACAGTCTCAGCCGCGCCATAGACGCCTTTCGGGTCTTCCAGGAAGCGCAGTTTCCACTTGGCGAACATCCAGTGCGGCACCCAACCGGTGACCGCGATGGATTCGTTTTTCTTCTCGGCACGGGTCAGCTCGGCGATCATGCCGGCGCCGGAACTGGCCTTGAGTTGATAACCGGTCAGGTCGTAATCCTTGATCGCCTGTTCGGTCTTGAGCATCACGCCTGAACCGGCGTCGATGCCGACGATGCGCTTCTTGAAGGAGTCGTCAGTCTTGAGATCCTCGAGCGACTTGGCCTTGACGTACTCCGGCACGATCAGGCCGATTTTTGCGTCCTTGAAGTTGGGGCCGTAATCGACCACCAAGTCCTTGTTCTTGGTCCAATAATCGCCGTGAGTCACCGGCAGCCAGGCCGAGAGCATCGCGTCGAGTTTGCCGGTGGCCACACCTTGCCACATGATCCCGGTCGCGACCGCTTGCAGCTTCACGTCATAACCGAGTTTTTGCTTGATCACTTCGGCGGCCACGTGGGTGGTCGCGACGCTGTCGGACCAGCCGTCAACGTAACCGATGCTCAGGGTTTTGGTTTCGGCGCTGGCCAAGGTGGAACTGATGGCCAGTACCAGTGCGGCACCTGCGCCCAAGAGTCGTCGCATCTTCATCGTTACTTCCCCGAAAGTGCTGCGCCCGGCGGATGCCGGGCGGCGTCAACGTATAGTTATGATGCTCAGCGCCCCCATCACGCTCGCCTCAAACCGGTCTGAACGCCAGTGGAGTACTGACAGGATCGATCATCAACCTGTGACGCTACGGAACCTGCTCTGTCTGCGACGTCGAAGCAACGAGAAACGACATCAGAACGCCAGCTATTGTTTCCAGGCAATTGGCGCCTCCTCACACGTGAGATTTGCAGGCCAAATCCGGTAAATGCCAGATAACTAGCCGCGACTGCGCATGACCGTGTATCGTCCCGCTACTATCGCGCCCCGTCCGTGCCTGTTTTGTGCCCATCATGGCACTTGGCTCCGCTTCGGTGGTCATAGGCTGCGAACTTCATTCGGCACCTTCCTCTAAGGGATCCAGTCATGCTCCGTTCCTTGCGCTTCGCTGCCCTCCTCGGCGGCCTTATCCTGAGTGCGTCCGCGCTGGCGGCAGATATAGACGCCGCCAGCTATGGCTACCCCTTGACCAACCCGTTCGAGGCGACCATCGCCACTACGCCGCCGGACCTGCGTCCGGAGCTGCCGCTGATCGAAGACATCAATCAGGCGGACCACAACCTGACCCTGCGCCCGGAACGCGAGTTCATCCTGCCGGACAACTTCTGGCCAGTAAAAAGCCTCACCTACCGCATGGCCACCCAGGACAAGCCCGCGCCGCTGATCTTCCTGATCGCCGGCACCGGTGCACGCTACGACAGCACCCTCAACGAATACCTCAAGCGCCTTTACTACAAGGCCGGCTACCACGTGGTGCAGTTGTCCTCGCCCACCAGTTTCGACTTCATGAGTGCCGCTTCGCGCTTTGCCACGCCGGGCATTTCCAAGGAAGACGCCGAGGACATGTACCGGGTGATGCAGGCCGTGCGCGCACAGAACCCCAAGCTGCCGGTGACCGAGTACTACCTGACCGGCTACAGCCTCGGCGCCCTGGATGCGGCCTTTGTCGCCCACCTGGACGAAACCCGGCGCAGCTTCAATTTCAAGAAAGTGCTGCTGCTGAACCCACCGGTGAACCTCTATACCTCGATCACCAACCTGGACAAACTGGTCCAGACCGAAGTCAAGGGCATCAACAGCACCACGACTTTCTATGAACTGGTACTGAACAAGCTGACCCGTTACTTCCAGCAAAAAGGCTACATCGACCTCAACGATGCCCTGCTCTACGACTTCCAACAGTCCAAGCAGCACCTGAGCAATGAACAGATGGCGATGTTGATCGGCACCTCGTTCCGTTTCTCGGCGGCGGACATCGCGTTCACCTCGGACCTGATCAACCGTCGCGGCCTGATCATCCCCCCCAAGTTCCCGATCACCGAAAGCACCAGCCTGACGCCGTTCCTCAAGCGTGCGCTGCAATGCGATTTCGACTGTTACCTCACCGAGCAGGTGATCCCGATGTGGCGCGCGCGCACCGACGGCGGCAGCCTGCTGCAACTGGTCGACCAGGTCAGCCTGTACGCGCTGAAGGATTACCTGCACGACAGCCCGAAGATTGCCGTCATGCACAATGCCGACGACGTCATTCTCGGCCCGGGCGACCTGGGCTTCCTGCGCAAGACCTTTGGCGATCGCCTGACGGTTTATCCGCTGGGCGGCCACTGCGGCAACCTTAACTACCGCGTCAACAGCGACGCCATGCTGGAGTTTTTCCGTGGCTAAATATCTGCTGCTTATCGCTGCGTTAATGAGTGCGGGCATGGTCCACGCCGACAACAGCAAAGCCAATGCGCCTGTGGTGGTGGATTCGGACGGTTTCAAGGAACCGCTGACCAAACTCAAGTTCAACCCGGGGCTTGACCAGCGCGAGTTCGAGCGCTCGACCCTCAACGCGTTAAACGTCTATGACCCGCTGGAATCCTGGAACCGCCGGGTCTATCACTTCAACTACCGCTTCGACCAATGGGTCTTCCTGCCCGTCGTCGACGGCTATCGCTACATTACCCCTGGCTTCGTGCGCACCGGGGTCAGCAATTTCTTCAACAACCTGGGGGACGTGCCGAACCTGATGAACAGCCTGCTGCAATTCAAGGGCAAGCGTTCAATGGAAACCACGGCGCGGCTGCTACTCAACACCACTGTGGGCATCGCCGGCCTGTGGGACCCGGCCACCGCCATGGGCCTGCCGCGCCAGAGCGAAGATTTCGGCCAGACCCTCGGCTTCTATGGCGTGCCGGCCGGTGCGTATTTCGTGCTGCCGATCTTCGGCCCGTCGAACCTGCGCGACACCTCGGGCCTGCTGGTGGACTACACGGCCGAATCGGCGATCAACTTCCTGAACGTCTCCGAAGTCAGCTCCAACCACCCGGAATTGCTGCTCCTGCGCGGCGTCGACAAGCGCTACCAGACCAGTTTCCGCTACGGGCAACTCAACACGCCCTTCGAGTATGAGAAGGTGCGCTACGTGTACACCGAGTCGCGCAAGTTGCAGATCGCCGAGTAACTTTCGACCACCCCAAACCCATTGTGGGAGCGAGCTTGCTCGCGATAGCGCTCTGTCAGACAACTAAATGTTGAATGTCAGGCCCTCATCGCGAGCAAGCTCGCTCCCACAGTGATCATGGGTTGCCAGGTCTCAGCCTTTCAGCGCTTTCCAGACCTTGCCAACCACCATCACCCCCGCCAACACCGCCGCCCCAGCAACGATCCCGGCCACGGCATTGAGCAACGTCGGCACGATAAACCCGGCACCACCGGCGCTGGCCGTCACGCCTTCGATCCAGTGATGCACCACTGGCACGCCATGGGTCAGGATGCCACCGCCCACCAGGAACATCGCCGCGGTGCCGATCACCGACAGGCTTTTCATCATGTAGGGTGCCGCACTCAGGATCGCACCGCCGATGCTTTTGGCGGCCTGGCCTGGCTTGTGCGTCAACCAGAGTCCCAGGTCATCGAGCTTGACGATCCCGGCCACCAGGCCATAGACGCCAATGGTCATGACGATGGCGATGCCCGACAGGACGATCACCTGCTGGGTCAATGCTGCGTCAGCGACGGTGCCGAGGGTGATGGCGATGATTTCGGCCGAGAGGATGAAGTCGGTGCGTACCGCGCCCTTGATCTTGTCCTTTTCAAAGGCCACCAGATCGACCGCCGGATCCGCCACCGCCTCGACCAGTTGCGCATGTTCGGCCTGGTCCTCGGCCTTGCTGTGAAGGAACTTGTGGGCCAGTTTTTCGAACCCCTCGAAACACAAATAGGCACCGCCCACCATCAACAACGGCGTCACCAACCACGGGACGAAAGCGCTGATCGCCAGCGCCGACGGCACCAGGATCAATTTGTTGATGAACGATCCCTTGGCCACCGCCCACACCACTGGCAGCTCTCGCTCGGCACGCACGCCCGACACTTGCTGGGCATTGAGCGCCAGGTCATCGCCGAGCACGCCGGCGGTTTTCTTGGCGGCCATCTTGGTCATCAGCGCGACATCGTCGAGCACGGTGGCGATGTCGTCGATCAGTACCAGCAAACTGCTTCCAGCCATGGAGGGGCTCCTTGAATAATAATGCCGCGCAGCATACCGCGAGCCGCGGCGCCTTGGGGCATTCTTGAGCGCCGCGCGAAGCCGGTGCTACCATGCGCCACCGCCAGAACAGGCAAGGAACCCCTGGGTTTATGAGCACAATCCGCGAGCGCAACAAAGAATTGATCCTGCGTGCCGCCAGCGAAGAATTTGCCGACAAGGGCTTCGCCGCGACCAAGACCAGCGACATCGCGGCCAAGGCAGGCCTGCCCAAACCCAACGTCTACTACTACTTCAAATCCAAGGAAAACCTCTACCGCGAGGTGCTGGAAAGCATCATCGAGCCGATTCTCCAGGCCTCGACCCCGTTCAATGCCGACGGCGTGCCCGGCGAGGTGCTGAGCCATTACATCCGCTCCAAGATCCGCATCTCCCGCGACCTGCCCTTCGCCTCGAAAGTCTTCGCCAGCGAAATCATGCACGGCGCCCCCCACCTGAGCCCCGACCTGGTGGAACAACTCAACGCCCAGGCCCGGCACAACATCGCCTGCATCCAGAGCTGGATCGACCGCGGCCAGATCGCCCCCATCGACCCCAACCACCTGATGTTCAGCATCTGGGCCGCCACCCAGACCTATGCCGACTTCGACTGGCAGATCAGCGCCGTGACCGGCAAGGCGAAGCTGGACGAAGCCGACTATGAAGCCGCTGCGCAGACGATCATTCGGTTGGTGTTGAAGGGGTGTGAGCCAGACTGATAGCCCGAGGCGGCTTCAATCGCGAGCAAGCTCGCTTGTATGTTTAGACTTGAAGGGGTGGGCGGGACTAAAAGCTCGATTCCGACTCTAGCCAGTACGGACCGTGGGAGACTTCTCGTCCCGCCCTTTCTACCTAAAGCGCCGATAAGGAATTCATCGGCAAGACCGACGATAGAGGCAAGCCAGCGCAAAGGTAGACCCCGACAAGCACCTAAACCCTAGCTCCGAGGATTCGTCATGACAATCCTTACCTCGCAAACGGTTGTTGGCATTGATGTCGCCAAGGCCGAAATAGTTGTTTATCGCTCTGACCTGCAAACC
>NZ_FMXV01000044.1:0-30920 GCF_900104425.1 Pseudomonas sp. NFACC13-1
CATCGACTGGCGGTTGCTGGTCGCGACGGGCGCGCTGCTGTTCGTTGCCGGCGCGGCGATGATGCTCGCAGCGGCAGGGCTGTTCCGGCGGCTGGGCACCAACATTCCGCCGTCGCAGCCAACGACCCTCATCGCAACGACCGGTCCCTATCGGTGGACGCGCAATCCCATGTATCTCGGCATGGCGCTTATCTATGCCGGCCTTGCGATTGGCTTTGATGGGCCGATCGCCTTCGCCTTGCTCCCGTTGGTGCTAATCGCGATCCAGAGGCAGGTGATCGCCCGCGAGGAGCGCTATCTTGAAGCGAAGTTCGGCGACGACTACCGCCGCTACAAGGCCAAGGTTCGCCGCTGGCTCTGACTATTCCGCTCCGCGGCTGCCGACACGTCCTTATCGACAATGCCGGCAATGGCCTGATTGCGAACTTTACTGAAGCATATTCCAAGTAGTTCTTGGCAGATTGCTCCGTCCGCGACGGCTAGTGAAGGCAGCCATTTTGGCTATTTAGGCTCTGTTGATTGCGAAAAAAGGAACCTGACAAGACCTTCTTAGGTTTAGCTAGTGGCGTTGCTCGCTCAGATTAGATGTGCCGGTATAAACTATGCCTCAATCAGTTTACAGCTTTGACTCAAATATTTGACGAAGCATCCGCCGCATCACTTTACCGCTGCTCGTTTTGGGCAAATCTTCGACGATTTGGAACAGGCGGGGCACCTTGTACGCCGCTAGTCGATCACGGCAGTGGCGCTCTATTTGTTGAATGTCAATCTCGTATCCGGTTTTGGGCACAATGTAGGCCTTGGCTAGCTCGCCTTTGATCTCATCCAATACGCTTCCTACCGCAACCATCGCCACTGACGGGTGCTCCGCAATCACGCGCTCAAGCTCAGCGGGATAGATGTTGAAGCCCGCAGTAATGAACATGTCCTTGAGGCGGTCAACGATATAAATAAAACCCTCAGAGTCCATTCTTGCCAGGTCGCCGGTACGAAGCCAGCCTTCATCTGTTTTTGTTTCGGCTGTTGCATCAGGGCGCCCCAAGTAATGCTTCATTACTACTGGGCCGCGAATCTGAAGCTCGCCTATTTCACCGAGCGGCAGGGCATCCCCGTCAAGCTCAAGCTGGGCAATGCGCGCTTCCAGATGAGGAAGGGCTACGCCAATGGATCCCAGTCGGCGCTCACCATATAAAGAGTGGGTTGTGCCTAATCCGCCGAGTTCGGTCATACCCCACAACTCCAGAAGTCGGCAACCTAATGCGCGCTCGACATTTTCCATTGCCGTATAGGGCATCATTTGTCCACCTACGGTACATCGCGTTAATGAAGACACGTCGTAGGCGCCGAGGTTAGGGCAATTGAGAAGATAGATGTACATGGTAGGCACGCCTTCTAAGAGGGTAGCACCATAGATTTGAATGCTGGATAAAATGGCCTCTGCATCAAACGTTTTATGCAATACCAGTGTCATTCCGTATGCAATCGCTGAATTCATGACTACGTTCCCATAGACATGAGACAGTGGTAGCGCGCTGACCGCAATGTCAGACGCTGTACGTAAATGCATTGTTGCAGTCATGGAAACGTTTGTGAGAATGCATCTATGTGAAAGCACTGCGCCTTTGGGTTGTCCTGTTGTGCCAGACGTGTAACCAATGGTTGAGATATCATCTTTTTGAATGCCCGTAACTGGATATTCACGCACTGCAACGTTGGCATCGACCAGCAGATTGAAATGTCGCATCCCCGCGACTGTTATCCCGTCGAAAGAGATTAGTGATATAACTTCCGTTGGCCCGATATGCTCCTGTAAAGCCAACAGTTTGTCTGAAGTAGAAAATACTGCCACTGCGCCACAGTTTTTTATCGCAAACGCCGCTTCACGGGCGGTAAGCATCGTATTGAGTGGGTTGACGATCGCACCTATTTTTAATATGGCGTAGTAGGTGATGATCCACTCTGGTGAATTGGGTGAGTAAATCGAAACTACATCCTCTCGCTTCACACCCATCGATTCTAAACTTGCAGCCAGGCGAGATGACTGCACGTCGATATCTAGGAAAGACCAATATTTGCCTTCGAAAATAATCGCAGGTTTATTGCCGAAGCGTGCAGCTGATCGCCCAACCCAATTTCCGATTGAATGTTCCATAGTCGATCTCCTATCGGATCATTGCGCGGCTTTTAATAAAACTGTTTGTATGTTTGTGTATTCTGCGAGGCCATGAAGGGAGTTCTCAATTCCCATGCCTGAGTTCTTCTGTCCTCCAAAAGCAACGTGTGGAGAAAATTGGTGAGCGTGATTAATCCATACCGTGCCAGATTCGATCTGCTTTGCGACTCTTTGTGCTGTATCCAGGTCTTTAGACCAAATGGTTGCTGCCAATCCATACTCCGAGCTATTAGCCTGCTTTATTACATCCTCCAAATCACGATATTTGATCATTGGAAGCACTGGGCCAAATGCCTCCTCTACGACGCAGCGAGCGTCAGCCGGGGGATTGTCGATGATCGTGACTGGAATGAAGTAGCCCTTTCTTTCCTCAAGCTCACCTCCCATGATGAAGGAGAAACCTCTGGTTTTGCAGTCCAGGAGTAGATCTTTGACTTTGTTGAACTGCATCCTGTTTTGCAAAGGGCCGAGCGCGACTTCCGGATCAGCGCCATTGCCCATTTTAACTGTACCTGCATACGCGACGAGTTCCCGAGCTACTTCGTCGTAAATATCCTCATGAACGTAAAGGCGTTTTGTGGCCACGCAAAATTGTCCGCTATTAGCAAATGCCGCCCAAAACAAATCTTGGGCGATAGCCTTCGGATCTACATCGGGAAATACGATTGCGGGATCATTACCCCCCAGCTCCAGCGTGAGGCGTTTGAGATTGGTGGAAGCGCTCTGCATCACTCGTTTACCCGTCGCGGTAGAGCCAGTGAATGAAATTTTTCCAATGTCCGGATGCTCGGTAATTAGTTGCCCGAGCTCGTTTCCTCCCGACAGCACATTCAGCACTCCGGGGGGCAAGATCTTGTTTGCGAGTTCACCAAACCAGAGGGTACAAAGCGGGGTGAAAGGAGATGGCTTCAGCACCATTGTATTACCGGCTAGCAGTGCGGGAGCGACCTTCCAGATTGCAAGCAGAAGCGGGAAGTTCCATGGAGTGATTGCACCGATTACACCAATCGGAGTATGACGGCTTACGATTAATTCGCCAGTTACCCCCTGAGGGAACTCGTCTTCGAGTGACTGTTTGGCTATTTCACGGCACCAATGAATGCAACCGTCAATTTCCCATTCAGCCCCAGACCGTCCCTTACCCTGTTCGGTGGTTAGGAGTGTGATGAACGCTTCACGTCGTTCCTCAATAATGTCCCCGAATGCGGCTACCAGCTTTTTTCGCTGTTCGATGGGGGTTGCTCGCCAGTCTGTGAATGCGATCTTTGCTGCTTGGACAGCCTCCTCAAGCTGCGTGCGCGAAGCCAGGGGATATTCACAAATAGGCTCCTCAGTCGCCGGGTTGATAGCGAAAGCCGTCTCAAGGGATTCTTCAGCGCGCCCATTGATGGACAGTTTAAAAGTTTGCAGCTTCATGAGAATTTTCCTCAGGCTTTTTTGGCCATTGTTTTTGTAGGGGTAAATTCTTCTTAACTCTTTGCGACAAATCCATCCGACGGGGCATGGAACGCTGGACAGAGGGATCTCTACGCCTCGGTGGATGGCGTGGTGAGCAATACGCTTGCCCACTAGAACAATCGACGTAGCGTTGCTCTTTGTTGGCAGGTCGGTTGATTGATCTTGTATCAAACGTGGAGGAGGCTATAGAGCGGTTAGGGTCAAAATCGAGCCGAAACGGCCAATGTGGGATGTTTTAGATAAGGCGTTTGGAGCGAAACAGCTATGCCTGGCAGCCCTCTGATTGTCATGGAGATAGCAAATCGAGCGGTCATAGTGGGCCTTTAGCTACCAGTCAAGCTTACTTTGGGCTGAGGTTTGACCCGCAGGAGGCTGCCAGCGAGTATGGCGACCCATATACTCTTGCTGGTAGATGGCGTCCGAGGTGAATCATGACCATTCAGTCAAAAAAACACGCTACGTTGACACCTGTTCATCTTTGCGCGTGCATTACGAGCTATCTGGAGCAAGCAGGTATCCCATTAGACGATGTGCTATTTGGAACCGGCCTCAAACCGCTCGACTTTGAAAAGTCAGCAAAAATGGTCGACCTCGATCAGGAGCAACTTTTGCTCTCGAATGCATTGAGGCTTTCAGGATGTCCATTTCTTGGCTTGGACATCGGATTGGCTGCACGGATTTCTTCATATGGCCTCTTGGGGTACGCCATGATGACGGCAGCAGACCTGCGTAGCGGTCTTCAAATTCCCATAACACTGCCAGCGTTGCTAGGTACCTACTTCTCGCTGAGCCTGGTCGTTGACGGTGAAAAGGTTCAATTGCGCGCGGATCACTGCAGGGCGCCAAAAGAGCTTGAGCCGATCTTGACTGAACTCTGCCTTGGCTCGTTCAAAACCATCATGAGCGATATGGTGGGAAGCTCGTTTGAGTTGGTTCAGGCGTGCTTCAGGTATGAAAGCTTTGAGGGCGCGTCAGAGGCTTACCGAGATGCCCTTGGCTGCGAGGTTCAGTTTGAATATTCATGCTCGATGATCGTCTTCGACACAGCGGCTTTGGACATTTGCTTGCCTCTGGCTAACAGTCTCTGCCACCGAAAAATTCTAGAGCTCTGTCAGCATCAGAATCGAGACCTTGTTTCTAACAGGGAATGGTTAGAGAAACTGCGAACATTCCTCGCTCTCAACTTAAAGGAGCCGCCAGCTTTCGACGCGCTCGCTCAACAGATGCACTGCTCGTCCCGCACTCTTCGTCGGCAACTGGATGGACAGCATACGAGCTACCGGCAGCAGCTGGATGAGCTGCGATTTGCGAAAGCCAAGGCCTTATTGAGCTCTGAGAGCGGAACCATCGACCAGATTGCGGAGCAGGTCGGTTTTAGTGATGGTGCTGCTTTGCGGAGGGCTTTCCGCAGGTGGTGCGGACTATCTCCAAAGGTGTTTCGTTCCTAGGCGGCCAGCCGATTGGACACTTTCGGCCCGGTTTTGACCTCGTTCGCTATATAGCGTGCTCCGGCACCTACCGCAGAATCATTACCAAGAGGTTTCAGTATCGATTTGCAGAACAGGGCATAGCCGGAATGAAGACTATCTACAGCGCACAGCATAGCGGGCATTTCGGACGGTCAGAGTTGATCGATGGCGTGTTCCATTCAAGTTTTGAATGTCCTGCTCGCGCTACCCAGATTCTAGAGATGGTCAAAAGCCGAAACGTAGGCCCTGTGGAAGAACCACGTGATTCTGGTCTATCACCCATACTGCGTATCCATGGTTGCGAATACATTGATTTCCTTGAAGGAGCACGGGGGCGCTGGACTGCAGAAGGCAACAATTTCGATCTGCTTTCCCAGATTTCGCCGTTCAATGCCCACCAAGGGGTTGCGAACTCCCCTCGCGCAAATGGGGCGCTACAGCTTCGATATGGTGACGCCCATCACCGAAGCAAATTGGGTCGCGGCATACAGCGCTGCGCAGGTGGCATTGACCGCCCAAGAAGAAATCAGGAATGGAGCAGTTTCTGCCTTTGCGCTGTGTCGTCCTCCAAGGCATCACGCTGGTGCTGACTACCTTGCCGGTTTTTGCTATCTAAACAATGCGGCTATTGCTGCTCAGGCGTTTCCAGATAACGGCGCTACACGGGTATCTATCCTAGATGTCGATTACCATCATGGTAATGGAGCCCAGGACATTTTTTATCGAAGGGATGATGTCCAATTCCTATCAATACATGGGCATCCCTCCTATGAATATCCCTCGACACTTTTATAGATGATCCAATCTTGAAGTTTAAGTTGGATAGTATTGGCTGCAAGGTAATGGGGCAATTTATGGGAGCTCTGGGGCTTGCTACGCTCTTCGTCCAAGAGGGTGGGGTGCCGTAGGTGATATCGGTAGGGATGTAACTAATGTCTTACTGGGCCATTGCGACGCTGCGTGACCAGCTCTGTTCAGATAGATGCCATGTGTAATGTCTGGTAACGATCTTAAGCTGAGCGATACACATGGCTAAGCAACGATAAAGAATTAGAAAAATTGAATCGCTTCATTTTGTTTTCTCTGCCGTCAAAAATAAATATTACTCATATGGCGAGGTTGTTATGCAAGATAATACTGATGGGATCTTTAGGGCCCGCCCGATTCAAAAAGTCGCTGCGTTAGTCATACCTTGTCTGGCTAGTTTACCTATTATGGTGATGCCCTTCATATTTGGTGCGGTCATTGATCAAGTACAGGTCGACTCATCCAACGCGACCTATGCCACCAGTGCTGAAATCTCCATGATCGCGTTAGCATCGCTTCTGGTTTCAATTGCGCTGAAGGTGCTCCCTCCGAGATTAACTGCGTTGATAGGTTTATCGCTTGCAGCAATTGGACATTTTCTCTCAATCGGAAGCACGTCGCTTGAGCCAATGATTATTGCCAGAGCGATAGCGGGGTTCGGTGAAGGATTATGCATGGGGATGGGCTTTGCTACCCTGGCCCAGATTATCGGCGGCACAAGGTTACTTGCTTATTCATCGGGCATTGTTGCAGCGGCATCACTCATCTCTTTTATTACGGTGCCTGCTTTACAGTCCCATCTCGGATCCAGCTCTATTTTTTGGTTCATGCTCGTGGTCACTTTGATCTGTTTTCCACTGTTCATATGGATGCCCACAGCAAAACTTAAGCAATTGCCCAATGCAGGTGGCGTTTATGCCCTGTTTAATATAAAGAGCTTTTCACTTTTTCTTGTGGCGTTTTTAGCAAGCTCCGGATCGAATACGCTTTGGCTTTATTTTGAGCAGGTTGGTCATTCGGCGGGGATGGATTTGGCCGCTATAGGAAAACTGGGATCATTTTCATCCATTCCTACCCTTCTCGTTCCGTTTGTTGCAAATTTTGTATTTGCGCGAAATAAAACGGTTGTGCCAATTGCCGTAGTCTGTTTGCTTTCTGGTATTGCATCATACTTTTATGGCGCACCACCATCAGTAATTGCCTTTTGTTCCGTGGTTGTAATTATGTCGTTCCTCTATGTTTTCCTTATAGCATATATTCGGATGTTTTCAGCGCACTTAGATAGTAGTGGTCGCACCACGGCTGCAGTCGGTGGGGCCGACTCGCTTGGAATGGTCGTTGGCCCATTAGTCGCCGCATTCACGCTCAATTTAACTACAGGTTTCTCGTCGTTGAGTTCCTTCGGTCTTGCTTTGCAATCGTTGTGTGTAATCCCTTGTCTGGGTTTCCTTTTCTATAAAGCATCGCGGCATACACGCAGTGTCGGGAACGCCTGATTTGTAGGTGGACTGGAGAAATTATGAAGTCGATCGTTGAGCAATCTTTGTCGTCCACAAAGTTCATGCCTTTTTGGCTCGATAGCCCGGACGCTCCGAGCGCTTCGCCAGCATTCAGTGGCTCTCAAGAAGTGGATCTGGTGGTCATTGGGGGCGGGTTTACTGGCTTGTGGACGGCCATTCTCGCAAAGGAAGCGAATCCCACTTGGTCGATTATAGTTTTGGAGGCTGGGCGAGTAGCACATGGAGCATCTGGGCGCCCAGGTGGAATCATTTCCACGTCAGTTATGCACGGTTTGGCGAACGAAGATCGAGTTTTTCCCGACGACATCGATATCCTTGAAAGACTGGGTATGGAGAATCTTGACGGATTCAAGAAAGCGTTGGCGGATTATGGGATTGACGCCGATGTCGAGTGGAATGGTGAGATGACCATTGCCGTAAAGCCGGAGCATGTAGCTGACTTAAAAGAAGAATATGAACTGCATCTAAAACACGGGCATGAGGTACAGTTTCTTGACGCAGAGCAGACAAGGAAACAGCTCAAATCGCCTATGTTTGTAGCCGGTATGTGGTCAAAAAAACGCAGTGGTATAATTAATCCTGCCAAGCTGGCTTGGGGGCTCAAGGCTGCGGCGATCAAATTAGGCGTACAGGTGCATGAAAACTCCAAGATGACCGAGTTATCTGAACTAGCAGATGGAATGCTGGTTCGTACTGAAGGAGGGAAGATATCAGCTCCTAAGGTTTTCCTGGCTACGAATGCGTGGCACGTTGGACAGCGTGATATTAAGCGCAGAATTATTGCTGTTCGCGACCATGTACTGGCTACCGAGCCTCTTTCGCAGGAACAGCTAGCGCGTATAGGTTGGGGCAATCGTCAGGGTATTTATGATACTCGGACGCAGCTCAACTACATGCGACTAACAGCAGATAATCGAGTTATTTTTGGTGGTAGTGTTAGCTATCATTTTAACGGTGATACGGCTCCTAAATGTGATGCCAGAGCTGATACTTACTACAGCCTGGCTGAGGCGTTTTATACAACATTTCCAAGCTTAAAGGACGTTAGATTCAGTCACGCATGGGGTGGGCCTATTGATTATTCGATGCGTTTTTCGGTTTTCTTCAGAAAATATTTTTCTGGGAAAGTTGTATATGCGGGTGGGTACACCGGGTTTGGTGTCGCAGGAAGTCGATTTGGCGCATCAATGGGGCTGGGGATACTCACCAATAATCCCGACCCGATTTATAAGCTGGCTATCGCCATAGAGCCTTCCGGATATATACCTCCGGAGCCTTTCCGTTGGATTGGCGCAAAAATCACATTCGCCGCTCTAAGTAAAGTAGATGAGAAGGGTGGGTGGCGCCGTTTATGGCTCAATTTTGTAAAGGTTCTGGGTTTCCCTTTCTGATACCCGATTCGCTAGTTTATATAGGCGTGTAGAGAGACTTTGTAATGACTAAAAATATTATTGTGGTGGGCTCGGGTATCTCCGGCCTTAGCGCTGCTTATGACCTGACCAAGGCTGGTCACAAAGTTACTGTGCTTGAGTCGACGGCGACAGCCGGTGGTCGTATGGCCGATGTTGACATGAAAGGCCTTAATGTTCATTCGGGAGCCACCATTATCTGGGACAACTTTAAAGATATGATGGGGCTCGTCAATGAACTCGGAATGAAAGATCAATTGGTGTCATGGACGCGTGATGCTACGCGTGTTGATAATGGGCAAAAAGTCTACGATATCCAGTACCATTTCAGTGTGAGTAACATGTTGACGCACCCTGCCTTTGGTACTGCAACAAAGCTTAAGCTGGCTAAATTACTACCAGATATCATTCGCAGTGGTTTGAAAACTGATCCTTGTTTTATGCATACTGCTGCGGAGTTCGATACTGAGTCCGTTGCGGAATATTTGACTGATAAGGGCGTTGTTGATTTTCTCGAAAATTATATTGAACCCTTGTTTCGCGCGCCATGGAATTGGGAGCCGGAAGAGTTTTCCAAGGCTTACCTGCTGACCATGATGGGGCATTTGCCTACTGCGAAGACCCATACATTTAAATATGGTATCGGCTCGTTAACGCGCGAGTTGGCGAAGCACGTTGACGTTAAGTACCAGACAAAAGTCCTCAGCATCGTTGAGAAGCAAGGTGCTGGGTGTGACGTCCAGATCGAGAACAACGATGGGACACATATTCTTCAAGCTGATATCGTGGTATTTGCGGCACCTGCGGATCGAGCCAGTGCATTAGTATCGACTTTAAATAACGAGGAAAAAGCATTCTTCGAGAGTGTGAAATACAACGAGTGCGGCATTGTTTATTATGTGCTGAATAAGCCTTTGGAGCAAAAGCTGCAATGGTACACCCGCAAGCATCCGTCCCCCGTCGTTTTCTATGCGCAAATTCCTGAAGACGAGCATGTTCCCGAAGGCCACCGCCAGCCACCTCACCTGTATCTTGAACTGACACCTCAACAGCGAGATCGAGCTGTTGCAGAGGGTGGGACAGGTCACCTTAAGCAGTATGTCCATCAGTTTGCCAAGGATATGTATCCAGCTGTTGATGAGGACACCGTTGAAGTTATTGAACAATGGATTCCTCAGATGTTGCCTCTTTGGTATCCAGGATACGCCAAAAAAGTTGCTGCTTTTATCGAGACGTACGAGGCTGCTCCACGGTCTATATATTTCGCAGGCGATTATCTGGCTCATTCGCATACCGGAGGCGCGTGTGCGAGTGGTCGTCGCGCCGCACGTTTGATTCAAAAGCACTGGAATTAAGCAGGGACGCCGACGGGATTCGTCGGCATCCTCATGGGGTAACTAAGCCAATGCGAAACCAACTTTATATTGATGGTAAGTGGAAGTTTGGCGGCGGACAACGTTGGGATGTAATCAACCCGGCCACAGAGGACGTTGTTGCTACCATAGCCCTTGCTAGTGAGCAAGACGCTGATAGTGCTGTTGAAGCTGCTTCAAAGGCTTTTCCTTCTTGGAGGCGCACTTCCGCCGAGCAAAGATCTGCTCTCCTTTTGTCAGTAGCGTACAAAGTGAGAGGCTATCGCGACGCGTTGATAGCGTTGCAGATGGAAAGCAGCGGAAAACCGTATTATGAAGCTGAAATTGATGTCGTCGCCGTTGCGGAAACTTTTGAATTTTACGCGGAGCTACTTCATTCACATCCAGATCGATGTGGCGTCGATTTGAAGGTGGAAGGCTTTTACGCTGAAGTGCTTGCAGAGCCTGTAGGTGTCGCTGCTTTGATCGTGCCTTGGAATTTTCCAATGGTCACCACTTCATGGAAGCTTGCTGCTGCGCTTGCTGCGGGTTGTACGGCGGTGGTCAAACCGTCTGAATACACGCCATTAGCTGAATTGGCGTTGGCAGATATTATGGCTGAAGTTGGATTTCCTCCTGGGGTGGTGAACTTTGTACCAGGATTGGGGGAAGTGGTTGGTACGAAGCTAGTATCAGACCCCCGTGTCCGTAAGGTTTCTTTTACCGGCAGCGGCTCGGTTGGAAAATCAATATTGACGCAGACGGCCAGATATGTGAAGAACGTCAGTCTTGAATTAGGTGGGAAATCTCCAATAATAGTGTTTGAAGACGCTGATATCGATGTTGCCTTGGATCTAGTGGTTGCGGGGATTTTTTATAATGCTGGCCAGGTCTGCTCCGCCACATCTCGTCTGCTCATTTCGGAGAGTATACGAGATAAGTTTGTCGAACTGTTGCTAGGCAAGATCGCTGAGGTCGTAGTGGGTAGTCCGCGCTCTGGCGAAACAACGATGGGACCTTTGATTTCGAAACTACATTATGATCGTGTTTTGGCCATGGTCAATCAAGCAAGAACTGATTCAAACGCAAACATTATGGTGGGAGGCAAAAGGCCGCAGGGAGTTGGTGCGCGTGGGTTCTTCTTTGAACCCACCCTCATAGAAATTTTTTCGCATGAATGTGAGATATGGAATCAGGAAGTATTTGGCCCTGTTCTATGTTTTATGGTCTTCCATTCAGAAGAAGAAGCTATCGCTTTAGCTAACTCTTCAGTGTACGGCCTAGCTGCTACGATAGTAACCGAATCCGGCGAACGCGCTGAAAGGGTTGTAAATAACCTAGAAGCCGGTTTTATTACTGTTAATGCGCCACAAATAGTTAGCCCCAGATTGTCATGGGGAGGTTATAAGGAAAGTAGTCAGGGTAGGGAGTTAGGCCCTTATGGGCTTGCGTCCTTTCAAGAGATAAAGAGCGTTATAAAAGCTCAGCGATAAGAATTTTACAATAAAAATCTCGTGTATCGTCTGCGGGAACGCCCTTCGCTGTTTAAAAACTGCCCCAATGTAAATAAAATCAAAGAGAGGCTAATATGCGATTTGCGAGACTTGTGCTGGTAGTAGGTGTTACTGTTCCTGTTGTTTCCGTTCATGCTGTGGAACTTAATGAAAATTGGTCGTTGTTGCTCAATGTCGGAGCGTTCTCGGAGTATAGCTCACGAGGAATATCGCAAACTCAGCGTAACCCCGCTATCCAGGCTTCCGCAACCATTGCACACTCTAGCGGGCTATACGCTGGGCTGTGGACTTCCAATGTTGACTTTGGGGGTGGGTTAGATGCACGTCAAGAGGTAGATTATATAGCGGGTTACCTATGGCAGCCTTCAGATAAGGTTGGTCTTGATTTGGGGTATATTAAATATACATATGATAAGAGTTCGCTGTTGAATCTTAGTGAAACATATGCGGTGCTTACAGCGTATGATTTTGTATTGGGCGCCAGCTATTCTAACGATAACTTTGGTGATCAATCAGCGTTGTACGAGTTTGTAGGTTATAAGGTTGCGCTACCTTATGATACTGCGTTAGATCTACGTTACGGGCGGGCAGATTTTAAAGACCCGGTTCTTGTTTCCAACGACGGGAAAGGTTCAGATTCTTATCGTGAATGGGAAGCGAAACTCTCCCACGATTTTGTGGGGGTGAAGTGGTCTTTGAGCTATATCGATACCGACCTATCTGAAGCGCAATGTCAGTCGTATATATTTTACAAGGATGTTTGCTCTGCTAGGTTTGTTGTCGGCGCGAGTAAAAGCTTTTAAGGTGTCGGCGTTTCTTGTTGACTAGTTTGCGGGTCTAAAGCCGTCCGCTCGAGTAGAACTTTCTCAAATTCTCCAGAGGGTTATATGATGTCTAAGTCGGAACTTGATCTTTGCTATCTCACTGCCACGGAGGCAGTGGCGCAATTTAAAGCGAAAACGCTATCCCCAGTCGACGTCTTGCGCGCTCAAATTGCGCGCATCGAAGCCGTGAATTCAAAACTTAACGCCATAACCTACACTCATTTTGATCGCGCGCTCAAAGAGGCTCAAGTTGCGGAGGGCCTCTACATGCGTGGCGTGGCGACTCGGCCGCTCGAAGGCGTCACCTGCGCAATAAAGGATGGCAATCCGGTCAAGGGAGAGATCATGACCGTTGGCTCGAAGGCCTTCGCGGATTTCATCCCGGATGAATCGGCTCCGACCGTCGAGCGCCTGATAAATGCCGGGGCCATCGTCCATTGTCGCACCACGATGTCTGAGTTTGGTCATTCCGCGATCACCAAGAGTCCGTTGTGGGGTGTGACACGTAACGCCTGGAACCCTGAATATAGCAGCGGAGGCTCCAGCGGCGGCGCCGGATCGGCTCTCGCTGCGGGAATGACAACCTTGGCCGACGGTACTGATGGTGGCGGTTCAATTCGAGTTCCAGCGGCTCTTGGAGGGTTGTTTGGATACAAGCCACCCTTCGGACGAAATCCTGTGGACACTCTCTCGCCCGGGGAGACCCTGATGCACTACGGTCCTTTGGCTAGATCGGTCGCAGATTGCGCTCTGATGCAGAACGTTATGTCGGGTCAGCACCCAAAAGATCTCTACTCGTTGCCGGATCAAGTCGTTCTACCCACGTCTGGCGAAAGCCTTCGCGGAAGGCGGATCGCGTTGTCGATGAATCTCGGGTTTTATGAGGTCTCTAAAGAGGTTCGTGAAAACACCTTAGCGGCGGCGGAAATTTTTCGCGGTCTTGGCTGTATCGTGGAGGAGATTCAACTGCCTTGGGAACGGGCATCCGTAGAGGACGCCTGGCTTATCAAATGGCAGGCCCTACTATGGGCTCAGTGCGGCGACCTGCTGCCCGAATTTCGGAATGACCTCGATCCTTTCGTTGTTGAACTCATGGAACAGGGAAGCCATCTCGACCTCAGGCGCTTTTATCGTACCAATCAAACGAAGCATGAGATGCATCAGGCGCTTGTGGCTGCGATGTCGGGTTATGACCTTCTTATCGCACCAACTACGGCAACGACCCAGATCCCAGCAGATCGCCACGACGCGGACCCTCTGCTAATAAATGGCAAAGCGATCGATAGGCCCTATGTAGGATGGTTGCTGACGACCCCCTTCAATCTTCTCAGCCAGTATCCAGTCTTCAGCGTCCCGTCTGGGGTAGATCAGACCACCTCAATCCCAACGGGCCTTCAAATTATCGGGCCGGCCTACGATGACTTGGCAGTGTTCAGCGCTGCATACGCTTTTGAGGCTGCTACCCAGCCCTGGAGCTTCCGACGGCCGCTCTTGTGATTGACGCGCTCATGCATGTCAAAAGGCATGCAAATTGCCGCCGAAGTCACCAAGGTCAGCACGAAAGGCTTCCATGCCAGAGGCGACGGAATGAACGTGCAATAGGAAGTGGCGGTCAACTACGCCACCAAGGGCCGAACAGGTTATTGCCGCCAGTAGGCGTCAGAGTCGGCGAGGGCGCCTTACCGGGCGGGCAATTCCTACCATCGGCTACCGTGGCATGCATTCGTTCGATCTGTCGTTCGAGGACTTCTTTGTGCCCGACGGCAATGTGATTGGCGAGACTCAGGGCCTGGGCAGAGGTTTCTACTACACCATGGCGGGGATGACAGGCGGGCGTATGCAAACGGCCGGACGGGCCAGCGGCGTGATGCGGGCGGCTCTATTGGCGGGGCTGCAATATGCGACGGAGCGCAAGGTGTTCGGTGCCCCACTGGCGGATTATCCGCTGACCGGCGCCAAGCTGACAAAAATGGCTGCACGTTATTTCGCCAGCCGTTATCTCACTATTCGGTGGGACGTATGCTGGCTCAGGGCGAGGACCGAATGGAAGCAAGCCTGGTGAAGTTGTTTGCCTGCCGCAGCGCGGAAATGGTGACGCGCGAATCCCTGCAGATTCACGGGGGCATGGGCTATGCCGAGGAAGTGGCGGTGAGCCGCTACTTTGTTGACGCACGGGTGCTGTCAATTTTTGAGGGCGCCGAAGAAACCCTGGCGTTGAAAGTCATTGGCCGCAGCCTGCTGGAAGCCGCACTGAAAGCCGAGGTCGCCTGATGAGCGAGGCAATTCTCAAGGGCATGCGCGTAATTGAGGTATCGGCCTTTGTCGCCGCTCCGCTAGGTGGCATGACCCTGGCGCAGATGGGGGCCGATGTGATCCGCGTCGACGGTCTCGACGGCGGCCTGGACTATCGCCGCTGGCCGGTCACCGACGACAACACCAGCTTGTTCTGGGCCGGGCTCAATAAAGGCAAGCGCTCGGTGGCCATTGATATCAACAACCCCCGGGGGCGTGAACTAGCCCAGGCGCTGATCACCGCGCCGGGCTTAGACGCCGGCATGCTGCTGACCAATTTTCCACCCCGAGGCTGGTTAGACTATGACACCCTGCGTGCCCAGCGTGCGGACCTGATTCAGTTGACCATTCAGGGCGATCGCCATGGCGGCTCGGCGGTTGATTACACGATTAATCCGCGCATTGGTTTGCCCTATCTCACCGGCCCACAGGACGTCGATGGCGCGGTCAACCATGTGCTGCCAGCCTGGGATCTGATCACTGGGCAAATGGCGGCCGTTGGGTTACTTGCCGCTGAGCGTCAGCGCAGCCGGCAGGGCGTTGGTCAGCAGGTGAAGCTGGCTCTGGAAGATGTGGCGCTGGCAGTGATGGGGCATTTGGGCTTTCTTGCCGAAGCCCAGCGCGGCGTACAACGGCAACGCCACGGCAATGACTTGTTCGGCGCCTTTGGCCGAGACTTCGTGACCCGTGACGGGCAGCGCATTATGGTGGTTGGTCTGACCCTCAAACAGTGGCGCAGCCTCTGCGAGGTCACAGCTATCACCGAACAGGTGGAGGCCTTGGGTCGACACCTACAGGTCGATCTAAATCGCGAAGGTGAGCGTTTCCACGCCCGTGAGGCCTTGGCCTCATTGGTCAGCCCCTGGGTGGCGGAGCGCACCCTGGAAGAGATAACCGCCCTCTTTGAAGACAGCGGCATGTGCTGGAGCCACTACCAGAGCATCAGCACCCTGCTCGAAGAAGACCCGTCCTGCTCCGAGCAAAACCCCTTGTTCAAAATACTGGAGCAACCCGGCATCGGCCAAATACTCACCCCCGGCATGCCCCTGCGTTTCAACGGCCACTACCGCACGCCGCAGCCGGCACCGCAGTTGGGGGCTGATACCGAGGCGGTGTTGATGGACGTGCTGGGGTTGAGCAGCAGCGAGTTCGGCGCGTTGCATGACCAGGGATTGGTGCGTATCGCACATCGGTAGGGATGTGCCCGTGTCAACGTCGGGCGAGGATAACTGCAGGAGATCCAAACGGCCATCTTGCTCATGGTTGTCAGGTCGTGCAGTCGTATGAGAGCCCCGCCAGTCATCGCCTGTCTTATTTTGCGCGCGTTGCATGCAGACGATGCGCCGAATTGCCGTAGGTATTGCGGCTGATCAAGCAATGGTTTGAGGTGACCCCCGGGCTTTTGATAGGGATTATTGATGCCGGCACCGATTGATTCATGTGCTAACGCAACACTGACCCACCTCCAATCGGCACAAATCCAGCACAGACAGTAGTGCTGGTTTCAGGCTGTTTTCCGAGTGAGTTATGGCAGCGACAGCTAATTCTGCTGTCACGCAGAGACAAGCCATGCCTCCCGATCCGGGCATACGATCACCTCCAAGCGAGCACACTTAAAAAACGCTCGGCGTCGTGAACTTACCTTCCTGCCTCCAATAATTAAAATGGTGAAGTATGTCTTCGAAAAGCCGGATCACCTTGACTTACAAGAAACCGGATGAACAGAAGGTTCGCTCCTTCAAGGTTCAGTTCGGCGCTGTTAATATTTTCCTCGGATTAGCGTTGGCTGTAGTGAATCACAGTGCTTCGGCTGCAACGATTTATAAAGACGACAACTCGAAGCTTGACTTCACGGTACAGGCGATCTACGGGGCGTTTCACAGCAGTGAATCCTATAATCAGGGCGGTCCTATCAAGTCTGGTGCCGCCGGTTGGCAAGAAGGGGTACTCAGGGCTGGGTTTAAAGGCCAGACGTTATTGCCTGGGTTATATGACAGTTCGCTCTACGGAGAAACCACTTGGGTGGCTAGCGGTACCTGGGATGGTGGCGATGCTGCGGGATACACGGACGGCTCCGAGCGACGAGCATCAATCGATCGGGCCTATATCGGCTGGCGCTCGGGTAATCTGATGCATGACTGGGGAAAAGATTTTGTCGATCTATCTGTGGGCAGCCAGAAAATTCAGATAGGTGATGGATTCATCATCAACGGGGATGGCTTAAGTGTCGGCAACAATATCGCCGATGGTCAATTGGATAGAGGTGGCGCCTATTATCTCACCCCGCGCAATGCTTTTCATAATACGGTGAAGCTGCACCTTGGGGCGCAGGATCTATGGCGTGGCGATTTGATTTGGCTGAAATCGGATAATGAGATCAAAGCCAAACCAGAACTCGGGATTGCTGTACTGGAAAGGGGAGATGAGCATGCTACGTTCGGCCTCACTTATATAAAGGGTTTGGGGGTTGACGAAAGCTTGGCGAACAGTTTCAGCGCCCAGAGGGATGGCCTTGAAGTTGTCAGCCTTCGTGGGCAAGGTGACTTCGGTATCAAAGACCTGTTTTTATCGTTCGAATATGCCCATGAGGACAAGTCACAGGGGCAGGAACATGCCTGGTACGCGGAAGGCGCGTGGACCTTCTCCCAGTTACCATGGACGCCTCGCTTGGGCTATCGCTACAGTCGTTACTCCGAAGACTACGACCCCCTCTTCAGTGGTTACAGTCGTGGTTACGGCACTTGGTTTCAAGGCGAAGTCGCCTCTAACTACTCAGGGCCATTTCAGCGAAATGCTGGCATTCATATGGCGGAACTCCAATTGCATCCGACCGCCAATCTGACCTTGGGCGCATTGGCTTACTCGTTTAGAAGTCTGGACAAAAGACAAGGCGACCTGGACGCCAGTGAAGTGGATGCATACCTGGATTGGTCGGTGGGAGAGAACTGGGTTATCAGTCCCTTGGTGGGGCTCTATAAACCTAAGAAAAGTGCAGAACAAGGCGGCTCCCAACTGGGGAACGATAATCTTAACGTCTACAGCCAGTTAGTCGTGGCTTTTCACTTCTAAAAAATGACAGAAAAGGTTCTGAAGAAATGAAAAAAAACTTGAACTGGCTCGCCTCTAGTGCCTTGCTCGTTGTGGCCTGTCTTGCCCCCCAGGCCTTCGCAGCCTCAGCGAGACCCAACATTTTGTTAATTGTTGCCGATGACTTGGGGTATTCAGATCTAGGAGCATTTGGCGGGGAAATTGACACCCCGAATCTGGATGAACTGAGTAAGCACAGTACTTTGCTTCAATCGCTTTACGTTGCCCCCACCTGTTCGCCGACCCGCTCCATGTTGATGTCGGGGACCGACAATCATCTCGCAGGTGTCGGTAATATGGCGGAAATGATGACGCCTCACCTGACACCTGAGCAGATGGGCAAGCCTGGCTACGAGGGTTATCTAAACCAGCGCGTAGCGGCCCTGCCAGAGTTGATGAAGGATGCTGGCTACCAGACCTTCATGGTCGGAAAATGGCACTTGGGTGGCGCTGATGGACTGCGTCCACAGCAGCGTGGATTCGATAAGTCATATGTCCTTATGGGGGGTGGGGCCGCTCATTTTAAGCAAACGGCACCTATGCAAATAGCGTCAGACGCCCCGGAACCCGTCTACAGGGAGAATGACATCAAGGTAGAGTTGCCAGCGGACTTTTACTCATCGACCAACTTTACGAACAAGTTGATTGAGTACGTCGATGCTGGCCTGGGAGAAAAAAAGCCCTTCTTTGCCTATGCGGCCTACACCGCCGCGCATTTACCTTCCCAGGCTCCCGACGCCTATCTGCAGAAATATCGGGGACGTTATGACCAAGGTTACGAAGTGACCGCGGCACGCAGAATCGAAAAACTCAAATCTCTTGGTCTGGTCGACGCAAAAGCTACGCCAGTTCCGATGCCCAAGGGGGTAAAGCCATGGTCTGCACTCAGTGTCGAAGAGAAAGAATACTCGGCACGGACAATGGAAGCCTACGCAGCAATGGTCGATGCTTTTGACCATGAGATCGGCAGACTTATCAATCACCTCAAGGACAAAGGGCTTTATGACAACACCTTGATCGTGTTTTTGTCCGATAATGGACCAGAAGGTAATGATTGGAGCAAAGATGTTGAAAATGATCAATGGATCCCCAAACACTTTGACGTCTCGTTAAACAATATTGGACGTCCAAACTCTTTCGCTTATGAGGGACCCGCCTGGGGGCAAGTCAGCGCCCAACCATTCAGAATGTTCAAGGCCTATACCAATGAAGGGGGTGTTCGTTCTGCATCGTTCATGCGTCTTCCATTCAATGACAACCCTCAACGCACCGACGCCGTGGTGACTGCCATGGACGTCATGCCAACGATACTTGATGTGGCAGGTATCAAACATCCCGGTACGCAATACCAAGGCAAAACCGTTGAGCCGATGAAGGGGGCGAGTGCTTTATCCATGCTCCAAGGTAAAAGCCATGCAGTGCATGATTCCACCTATACCGTCGGTATTGAATTGATGGGGCGTAATGCTATCCGCAAGGGTAACTGGAAAATCGTTTACTCCTTTGATGATGGCAAGGGCACTTGGGCGCTGTACGACCTGGCGACCGACCGCGGTGAGTTGCACGATCTTTCCAGTAAGCACCCAGACAAGTTGAATGAGCTGCTGACTGAGTGGGCGCAGTATGTGCGGCAGAACAATGTCATCAGTACGGGGCGTGATACAACCTACCCACGTCGTGACTATTGATACAGAGGGCCTCCCACGTGAAGAGGCCCCATTGATGAGTTATGAAAATGAATGACTACAGGCGTGCTCTGATAGCCGGGGCATTATTGAGCGTGATGGTTACCATTGATGATGTCAGTGCCGAACCTGTTTATTCATCTTTGGGTGACGTATCATCTTGCAGGCAATATTCAGGCTTACCGCCCAAGGATGTACCTATAGAGCAGGTATGGGTGCCGGGGGGCACCTTTACTATGGGTTCCAATACGCACTATCCGGAAGAAGCGCAAGAGCGGAAAGTTACGGTGGATGGGTTTTGGATTGATCGGCATGAAGTGACGAATGCGCAATTCCGAGCGTTCGTTGAGGCGACGGGATACAAGACACTGGCTGAGCGGGGGTTAGACCCTAAAGTATTTCCCGGCTTGCCCGATCAGATGTACCGTCCTGGATCAACAGTGTTCGAACCCCCTCGCGATCTGCAGGTCAGCAATCTTCAGTGGTGGCATTTCATAGAAGGAGCGGATTGGCAACACCCTAGTGGTCCAGGCAGCTCCATCGACAATATGGATAATCATCCCGTCGTACAAATAGCCTTTGAAGATGCTCAGGCTTACGCGAAGTGGATGAACCGTGCATTACCGACCGAAGCTCAATTTGAGTACGCGGCTAAAGGTGCGAGCAGTACAACCTACCCCTGGGGCAAGAGTCTTCATTTGGACGGGAAGGAGATGGCGAATACCTGGACCGGCGTATTTCCTTTTTTGAATACCGCCACTGATGGTTTCATCGCGACAGCGCCTGTTGGCTGTTTTCCTCAGAATGCCTACCATCTTTTTGATATGGTGGGTAATGTTTGGGAGTGGGTAATGGATGACTGGACGCCTTATCACTCCATCGAGGAAGAGCCTCATCCAGAAATTGATCTTGAGGATTCACTCAGCGTCCAAGCGCGAACGCTTCTGCTGGGTACAATCAAAGGGGGATCTTTTCTTTGTTCACCCTCGTACTGCAAACGCTACCGTCCGAGTGCGCGACATGCTCAGGATCGAACCATGGGAACTAATCATATTGGTTTTCGTACCGTGAGCCTTCCTTGAAGGCCTGAACTTGATTTGTTGAGCGGTTTAGTTGACTTGTTAGTCCTCATTTGGGCCGGCATATGTGCCAAATCATACGCCCGATTATGAGGTGCCTTAATCATGCCTGGAGGTCCATAAGTATGCGACTTACATGATGAATCGCACGAACCTCAAGGCGAGTATGGCGTCCTCTTGGCGCTTCAATAACTGTGAAAGCCTGACACCGAGACTTCCATCACTCTACCTCACAGTCTGACCGGAAATCGAGTCCGTTCATGGGCGATAAAGGCGGAGTTAGACCCCCTGGCAAAGAGCATCGGTGATGCTGCCGAGCCGTGCTACGCTTTCGGTTGGCATGTGGACTGGTTTAAGAGGCTGCCGGCATCCATCGAGCAGCAATTGATCCTGAAGCTGTATTACGGACATTTCTTCTGTCACGTCTTCCCTCAAGATTACATTGTGTGTAAGGGCCATGATTGCCAAGCCGTGGAACATGCGATGTACGCACTGCCGGATGAACGTGGCGCTTAATACCCGGCAGAGCATAACGTTGGCCATCCAGCGAAGGCCGATCTAAAGGCGTTCTATCAGAAGCTGGCCCCGTCCAATGTCTTCAATCCGGGCGTGGAAAATGTCAACATTGGCAGGGTGAGGCTTGAAAAGGCCAGGCAAACAGGGGGGGATATCGAGAGCGCCCCTCTTGGATTTTAACGATAATCAAATCCATCAGATTCAAACCGACGAAATCATCACTTTTCAAACACGATTACTTGGTCTCCAATACCATAGCGCTAAACTTCTCCCTCACGTCTCGTTCTGGCAGTCCATCTCCAATAATAATGAGCTGGGTAGACCGCAAGTTCCCGGGCCATGCCTCCAAGCTGGTTTCGGGGAAGAGATAATGCTCCACCCCTTGTACGATGATGGGCTTATCCGATTCCATTATGTTCAAAATCCCCTTCATTCTTAACAGCTTGTGGCTGTACGTCCGGGCCAGCCACCTTAGAAAAGAGATGGCGACGGCCCACTTGATCGGCTCGTCGGCACTTAAGCAGAAAGTATGCACCCCCTTGTGATTGTGCGTCGAAGTACTCACCGATAAAGATGGTTGGAAATGCGTAGGTCTAAGCCTTAGAAGCATCTCTTTTGCCAATGGCTGCTGTTGGTTCTCAAGCAGTAACGAAAAAATATCCTGTTGAACGCGACCATTTGTAATGGGTTTATCTGGGTACAAGTCGCGCAGCTTTTTAGTAATACCTACAAGGGTATCGGTACTCACCAGATCTGTTTTTGTCAGTACCAGGTGATCGGCGATACCTATTTGTCTGTCTCGCTCTACCCGAGGTCGATGCTCCAGCGCACCTATCTGGCAATCCACCGTGGTCACTACGGCCTGAAGTCTAAATCTTGAAACGAGGCCTTCATCACCAAGCAACAGCTTCACCAGTGGAACAGGATCTGCCAACCCCGTCGTTTCGACAATCACACGATTAAAGTTTGGTAACACTCCGCTTTCACGTCGGTTAAACAGTGACTTGAGGGTGTCCCCAAACTCAGATTTCATAGTACAGCACACACATCCGCTTTTAAGGAGTACGGCATCGTCGTCGAGCGTTCCGACCAGTAGGTGATCCAACCCAACCTCACCGATTTCGTTGATGATGACGGCGGTGCGCGCCATGCGTGTGTCGGCGAGAAGCTCGCGGAGCAATGTCGTTTTACCGCTGCCAAGGAAACCGGTCAGAAGTGTGACCGGTATACGGTCATGGGTGGTCAGGTTGGTCACCATATTCTCCTAATTTACGCCGATTCCCGTGAGTAGACTTCTTCCCCACAGATGAAAGTTTTGAGTACTTTCGTCTCCGCTATTTCGGCGGGAGAGGCCTCGAATATAGGCGTGTCCAACACAATGAATGTCGCCTCTTTACCAATCTCCAAAGAGCCCCGTTGATCTGATCGACCGACAGCAATGGCGCCATTTATGGTTAACATTTCCACTCCGAGTTCAAGAGAAACGCTTTCATCTCCATGCTCCAATACCCCTGCAAGCGCCGGGAATAACGTTGGAGTAGGAGGTAATAGCCAGTCCGTGCCGATCGTCATCAAAGCACCGTTCTCGTACAGGGTGCGAAAATCGTAAGCCCTACCCAATGCTTCTTGATACTGCGGAATATGCCAGATCGCCGGAGACATTTCGGCCACAACGCCTAGATCTGCGAAACGCTTGCGATCCCGCTCAGAAATATAGTGGGCATGAGCGATGTCGTGGTATTGGCCTGGGGCTCGAGGTACATGCGATGCGCGTTCGTAGTTATCGAGTCCAATTCGGGCAGAACCGTACCCAGTGCAATGGGACTTAACAATAAGACCCTCAGCAGTCCAGTCCGCAATCCGTTCGCTCAGTTCATCTGGATCTAATAAGAGGTTGTATGTGATCGGTTGGTCAGTCACCGGATCAAGCGGTACATGGCTGAAAACGGGTGCCATGGAGGTCCCATCAAGTAAAACCTTGATAGCGTTCACGTCAACCCTTGCGCTTGCATACATAGCGCGATTCGCAATCACTGCATCCTGGCCGGCCTTATTGCAGCCCGCAAGCATTTCCGAGCCCCATGGTATGTGACATGTTAGGTTCAGAGTAAGCTGTCCACGAGAATCCAAAGCTTTCGCTGCTTTCAAAAACGCTTCGTTTGCTGAAGCCTCCTGAACCGACGTGATTCCATGCTCATTACAAACCAACGCCGCCACTTTAAGAGCTTCTACGTTCTCTTCAAGAGAACTTTGAGGAGCGGCGCGGTGTACAACCCCCCAAGCTTGCTCACGGAGAATTCCGTTCAGTTCCCCGGTATCCTCATCCCGCCCAATAACGCCACCGGGAATTGGAGGGGAATTTTTATGCAATCCGGCGGCGGCGAGAGCGGCGCTATTCGCCATCGCATTGTGGTAGGAAAAATCGTGTAGCACGATAGGTACACCGGGGAGGACATTATCCAGCCATTCCAACGTCAGGATTTCAGTGGTCAAGACTAATGGATTGTAAACGCTAGCCGTAATCCATTTACGATGTGAGTTTTTTGTCCAATAAGCCCGGAGCTGTGAGGCAAGCTCATCTAGGGTCTGTGGGTCGTCCAGTTGGCACTGAAACCCCAGTCTGCGTGCCGCCGCCCAGATCAAATGGCTATGGGCATCGTGCAGTCCAGGAATGATTGTCTTACCCTTGAGGTCGACATTTACAGTTTGAGCATTTGCTAAGGCATTGATCTCGGTCACGTTCCCGATAGCCAAGATTTTTCCATCATTTACCAGCATCGCCTCAGCCCTAGGCTGATTCTTATTAACCGTCCAGATTTTTGCGTTGTAGTAGAGAGTTGACATGGTTACTCCTTTCAGACTTTTGACGTAAGTTCAGTTGAGATGCGAGGCGGATGCGCTTTTATCAGGTAGACAATGATCCCGGCCACAGCAGAACAGGTCGCAGAGATCACGAACACTGGCGCGAGGCTGTCTCCTACTATGACGCTGGCGATTAGTGTCGGGGCCAGAGCAACCGCTAGGCATTGAGTGACACCCATATACCTAACGTAGATATAGTTTGGATCGTTTGCGGCGATGTGCGCCATGTAATACGAAAGCGCAAGCATCCATCCTACGTTCATTACAAACAGCGAAGTCATCAGTCCGTTTGTAGTGAAACTTGACGTAGCTAAAATTACGGTCGGGACGGCGATTAAAATACAGCCGATTAGAATGAAAGGCTTCCTGCCCCAAGTATTGCCAGCTAAGGCGGCGAAACCGGCTCCAGGCAAACCTCCTAATAGACCAATACCAAATGCCCAGCCAATGTCCACCTCGGAAATCCCTTGAGCCATACCAATGTTACCAACGTATCCCCACAGGGAAAATATAGCTACCTCTAAAAGGAACATACCCAACATGGCAACGCCGCCATCAAATTGCGTACCTTGTCCTGATAATGTTGAAGACGAAACACTCTGTTGGAGGCGAAAAAGATACTGGCTTAAAAAAGCGCCAGCGACAGTGATCATGACAAACCATATCCCGATAGAGTAAATAGCAGTTTTTGCACTGTAGTACTCAACGATGACTGGGTACAAAATGGCGTACCCGCAAAAGACCAATGTTTGCAGCGCTAGCGTTATGCCATATGAGCGCTCTTGACCTTTGATCAACCCTAGATAGTAGATAGCCAAGCTGAATGCCAGTCCCGCACCGCATCCCGCCATAAATCTTGAAGCCAGGACTACCTGGAAGTTAGCAAACTGGGCGGATACTGTGTTAAAAATGAGTGCAATTAATCCAGCGCATATGAAAAGAATGGCAGGTTTAATACGCTTGGCTAGCGAGGCACAAACTACGGTGCCGAGCAGCATGCCATAGCTTTCCGCAGAAATAATCCAGCCCTGTTCGGAAAGATCTAGATTGCGTATCGCCGCAAGCGACCCAATGAACATCGGAAGAATACCAAGAACAATGATTGCAATGGTTGCAATCCATATGAGTAGCAGTCGATCACGGTTTACATTGGAGGCGTGATGGTTGTGCATGATGCACCTGTTTGGTTTTGGCGTTGGAGGGATGGTCTGATCAGTATTTATACGCAACCCAGAATTCAAGTGCGCTGAAGGTTTCATCACCCAATGCTTGCTTAGCACCGGACAACGGCTGCACCCAATTGAAAGAAACGAAAGAATAGATGGAAGGAGTGGGGGTCCATTCCAAGTACAGACCTGTCTCATTTGCAAAGTTTTTATTTGTCACTGGCGTGCCAAAGTAATTACTTTCCGCCAGCTCAAAGTGATGGTGTTGGGCTCCAACCGAAAAAACTTCGTTGAGCTTCATTCTGCCGCGGAGAGTACTGACCTTTGCGTTACTGTTGTACAGCACATAGTTGCCGACAACTTCCCCAATCAACCATTGCCCCCAGTCAGTGTATCCCTTCGTGCTAGGGTCAAAGCTTCGCTTGGTGTTATCGCCCGGATCGTCATCGCCTGAAAAATACGCATAGCGATATCCAATCGAGGGCGCAGACGGCATGGAAAACGTATAGTCCAACGATCCGTACCAAGCTTTGGCGTCGTATTTGATTCCGTCTCCGCTGCCTTTCTCCAATGCATACTCTGCGTTGTAGACCAGGCCAGGAAGGCCAGGAATACTGCCTTTGAGCGCGCGTAAGTTGTAAACGTTTTGACCATTTCGTTGTGACGAGAGGGCGGAAAGCTCCGACTCCATTGTGTCGACTTTGTAAGCCATTGCTCCTAGCACGACGTTTGGCAATTGCCAGTCAGCGTTTAGACCTTGGAGCCTAAAGTCACCCGCATGTCCGTCTGTGCGAAGAGAAAAAGCCTGAGCACTGACATGGCTACCTGTCCAGTTGAGAACGACAGAGTCTCGGTAGGCCGTTCTGGGCGCGCTGTAGTAGGCGCCGTCACCAAATGCATCCACATTCCCATCACCAATAAGGAACATGTTCCCTACAGCGAAGTTTTGGTTACCAACGGTCAGCTTCCAATCTCCGACTTGCACGCCACCATATAACTCCTCTAGGGCAGTGTTGTTGGCGCCGTTGCGGGTGTAGCCCCCTGGGTCAGCCCCACCTTGTGTGGTAGCTGCAACGATGGAACCTCCGGCCAATAGAGTGGTGTCTGGGTTGACGCTATATTCCATTGTTACGCCTGGCTTTACCGAGAACTCTTGCCAGGAATGGTTTTGCCCGGTCGGTTTGCCTGACCGGATATCGAATGCGCCAGCACCAAAGTTGGCGTTTTTTGAAGAAACCGAGGCCGCCAGTGCGGATAGGGTGAAATCAGCCTTGAAATCGCCTTCTTGGATTTGGTAACCGGCAAAGGCGGTTCCAGAAAGCGTCAGGCCAACGCCATACGATAGACAAGTGAGGCCGTAGGTACGTGCGAACCTATGCATTTGTGGCTCCTGTGTATTTGATTTTTTTGTTCAACAGGGCAGTGAGGAAGCTCCGAGTTTCGAGATCGTCCTGATCAGATGTAGCTCGGCGTAGCTGTTTGTCTTGGGAGGTGAACCTCCCGGAGCTATGAGGCCTGAATCGGCCTCTGCGAGGCTCACCCATCTCCGTAGCGGGGGCCGTGGATTGATTTTTGCCATCAGAAAATATTTTTGTAAAGAAAATAATTTGAATAAAAAATAAAACCACCCTAATCTACGATCATCTGAAGAGAGGACAGTCATGACGGGGTTGAGAGAGCGACAGAAGGCGCAACGTCGGCAGGTGATTGCCGACGCCGCGCTGGCCGTATTCAGTGAGGTCGGATTTTCAGCAGCGACGCTTGACCAGATCGCCATTCGGGCCGGCGTGTCCGCGCCTACCGTAGTGAACTACTTTGGGGGCAAGCAGGAGATTTTGCTTGAGCTTCTCAAAGCGCCGGATGCGGTAGCAATCCAGCGCCTAAGGCTTCGTGCTGAAAAAGCCAGTAGTTTGCTGAACGCGCTTTGCGAAATTGATACAGAGGTCGCTGTACTCCAGCTGGAAGCATTTCCACCTAAATTGTGGGCTGAAATTGCGCCAGCCCTTTTAGCTGGAGAGCTGCAGTACATTTTCAACATTTGGAATGAAGTCTTGCTGTCTGAGGTCAAGCTGATTTTGCAATATTACCAGCGTGCAGGCCTGTTCAAACCGGAGGTGAGCATTGACGTGGCGCTGCGCATTATCAGTGATCTTAGCAATATGGCATTTGCCCGCCTTGTCACTCAACCTGAGCCTGACTTGGTGGGTCATGCCGTCCAGATGCGCGCTACGTTTGAGGCCATTTGTGCTGGACTGGAAGCGGTTGGCCACTCAGGTCTGACACTTTCCTCTAAAAAGAAAAGCACTGCTGCAGGTTCCAATTTAGAGGCTAAAAACTGATAACCGCTTTTTTAGGTTTAGGAGCCTCGGTTCTATCCAAGTGCTGCACTCGTTAATCGCCCTTGTAGAGCAGAAGCGATGATGACCATGACCTAGTGGAAGTCTCCACAGATCCGCGGCTCAGTAAGCATGGGACAAGGCCACAAGCCAGATGGACTTAGCACCCAGCAACGGCTGAACGCTTGTGACGACCTGTTGGCCAAACGGCTTGATGGAATGCGCTCGGATGAAAGGCTAGCTAGTCATTAGGCCATTAGGAAAAAGTATATCTAGCACTGAAGTATTTAACATGCCCAGTTGCATCGCAGGCTGTCGAACTACAAGAGATGTATACAAGGAAGCTTTTATATAGCCTCGATCGATAAATTTACTAATTCCACCATCCTTGCTTAATGGTCACAATCAAACAAAACGACGAGGCTCCTGTTATGTCTTCAAAGGAATATTGGAAAACATTGGTCCATAGCCAAAAATTCGCCAGTCACGCATGGATTGGAGGGCAAGGCACAGTTTCGCCCAATACATTTGAAAGCATAAATCCTGCTACCGGACAGACGCTTGCTCACGTCATCAATTGTGGGGAGGTGGAAGTCAATCAAGCAGTCGAAGGCGCCCGAGCAGCATTCAACTCAGGTGTATGGTCTTCTTGCAGTCCGGTTGAACGGAAGCAGGTGCTGTTGCGATTGGCTGATCTGATTATTGAGCACAGAGAAGAGCTCGCGCTTCTCGAGTCAAGCTGCATGGGCAAACCCATTTCTGACGCTATGAACATTGATGTTCCAGGTTCGGCAAATGTATTTCGCTGGTATGCGGAAAGCCTGGACAAGCTGTACGGCGAAACCGCACCTTCGGCGCCTAATGTATTGGCTACGATCACCCGTGAACCACTGGGCGTGATCGGTGCGGTAGTGCCATGGAATTTCCCGCTGGACATGGCGTCGTGGAAGATTGCGCCGGCATTGGCTGCTGGTAACTCTGTCGTATTGAAACCTGCAGAACAATCACCATTCTCCGCCATTCGACTGGCTGAATTGGCAACGGAAGCGGGCGTGCCCTCTGGTGTGTTCAACGTAGTTCCTGGTTTAGGAGAAACCACTGGACGGTTGGTTGGGCTACATAACGATATTGATTGCCTGGTTTTCACCGGCTCCACACAAGTGGGAAAAAAGTTCATGGCGTACTCGTCACAGTCCAACCTGAAGCAAGTATGGCTGGAGTGCGGTGGTAAGAGCGCCAATCTCGTCTTTGCTGATTGCGAAGATCTTGAGCTCGCCGCCGAGAAAGCTGCCTTTGGCATCTTCTTCAACCAAGGGGAAATCTGTTCTGCAAACTCTCGATTGTTGGTGGAGCGGAGTATCCACGATAAATTCGTCGCGCTGCTGAAAGCTAAGGCTGCCCTTTGGATGCCCGGTGACCCGCTGGACCCCACGAGCCCCGCTGGTGCAATTGTCGACGCAAAGCAAACAAGCAACATCCTCGAACACATCGAAATCGCGAAGGCCCAGGGTGCAACACTTGTTTGTGGAGGGCAAAGCGTTGAAATCAACAATTCCAGCAACTTCATTGAGCCGACTATTTTCACAGACGTGAATCCGTCTATGACCTTAGCCACCGAAGAGGTCTTTGGCCCTGTGCTCGCGGTCATACCGTTCGACACGGAAGATGAGGCAGTGGAGATTGCGAATTCGAGCGTTTATGGGCTGGCCGCCTCAGTTTGGACGGACAATCTGAACCGCGCCCACCGTGTAGCTAAAAGACTTCGTGCGGGGACCGTATCGGTAAACACCGTTGATGCGTTGGACGTGACGATACCCTTCGGTGGATTCAAACAGTCGGGCTTCGGGCGCGATCTATCTCTGCATTCTTTTGAGAAATATACCCAGTTGAAAACCACGTGGTTTCAATTGCGCTAAGCAGCGCCAGGAGAGATGAAATGACCAAACCGATACGCACTACAAGCGACTATCAGAAGCTGGATGCCGCACACCATATCCATGCCTTTCTAGACCAGAAGGTGCTAAACGATAAAGGCGCACTGGTAATCGAACGTGGAGATCGTTTGCATCTGTGGGACACCGAGGGAAAACGGTACCTTGACGGCATGTCTGGCCTGTGGTGTACGAACCTGGGTTACGGGCGTAAGGATCTCGCAGACGTTGCCCATCGTCAGCTTCAAGAGCTGCCATACTACAACCTGTTTTTCCAAACCACTCACCCTAGAGTGAATGAGCTGTCCGAGCTGCTCTTTAGTCTCCTGCCAAACCGCTACAGTCACGCGATTTATACAAACTCCGGCTCCGAGGCAAACGAGGTACTGATTCGCACAGTGCGCCGTTACTGGCAGATCCTGGACAAGCCCGAAAAAAGCATCATGATCGGACGTTGGAATGGATATCACGGCTCCACTCTGGGCAGCACAGCCCTAGGGGGCATGGGTTTCATGCACGAGATGGGTGGCATGCTCCCAGGCTTCGCTCATATTGGTGAACCCTACTGGTACGCCCAAGGCGGCGAACTCGACGAGCAGGCCTTTGGCCTGAAAGCAGCGGCTGAGCTTGAAACGAAGATCCTTGAACTCGGGGCAGAAAAGGTAGCGGCCTTCGTTGCTGAACCATTCCAAGGCGCAGGCGGCATGATTTTTCCTCCGGCGAGTTATTGGTCCGAGATCCAGCGGATCTGCCGCAAATATGATGTCCTTCTTTGCGCAGACGAAGTAATCGGTGGTTTTGGTCGTACAGGCGAATGGTTTGCTCACGAACATTTTGGCTTTGAACCGGACACCCTCTCTATCGCTAAGGGACTGACCAGCGGATACATCCCGATGGGGGGCCTGGTTCTGAGCAAAAAGATAGCGGAGGTGCTGGTCGAAAAAGGCGGTGTTTTCGCAAGTGGCCTGACTTATTCTGGCCATCCCGTGGCCGCTGCTGTTGCTATAGCGAACATCCTGGCTTTGCGCAATGAAGGGATTGTCACCCAAGTTAAAAACGACACGGGCCCGTACCTTCAGAAAATTTTGCGTGAGGCATTCAACAATCATCCGCTGATTGGCGACGTGCAAGGGGTGGGAATGGTTGCTGCTCTGCAGTTTGCTGAAGAAAAATCATCTCGCAAACGGTTTGAAGCGGAGAACGATATCGCCTGGCACTGCCGGACTGTCGGTTTTGAAGAGGGTTTGATTATCCGCTCAACCTTGGGTCGGATGATCATGGCGCCTGCTTTGATCGCTAACCATTCTGAGCTTGATGAGTTAGTAGAGAAAACTCTCCGGGCAGTGAACCGCACGGGCCAGGAACTCAATCTGATCTAGCTATTGCCGAGCCTCAGCTTCCAAGGTTGAGGTTCGAGAGCCTTCCTGTAGAAAGGGGCTC